>DMUE01000101.1:11675-12596 GCA_003476465.1 Microbacterium sp.
CCTCGAACGGACGCCGGAGAGCGACGCTCGGGAAGCATGCGCACCGGATCGCACGGTTCGTCCCGCTCTACCTCTTCACCCTTGCGGTGCTGTGGCGATTTCGGTGGCGGCACGACTCGGGCGCACTCCGAAAGCGGGGAGGGTGGCGGATGCTCCGGTCCCGGCCGCACGTCAGGAGAGCGTGCGCTCGGCCGCCTCGACCACGTTCGTCATGAGCAGCGCCACGGTCATGGGACCGACGCCGCCCGGGTTGGGCGAGAGCCATCCGGCGACCTCGGCGACGGCCGGGTCGACATCGCCGTACACGGCCACCTTGCCCGTCTCGGGGTCAGGCTCGCCGCGCGTGACGCCGACGTCGAGCACCGCGGCGCCCGGCTTGACGTCCTCGGCGCGCACGAGGTGCTTGACGCCCGCGGCCGCGACGACGACATCCGCCTGGCGGATGAAGGACGGGATGTCGGGGGTGCCGGTGTGCGTCAGCGTCACCGTTGCGTTGACCGCGCGGCGCGTGAGCAGCAGCCCGATGGAGCGGCCGATCGTCACACCGCGGCCGACCACGACGACATGCTTGCCGGCCAGGTCGTAGCCGGTGCGATCCAGCAGCTCGATCACCGCGCGCGGCGTGCAGGGCAGCGGCGACGTGATCTCGTCGTTGACGTTGAGCACGAGACGCCCGAGGTTCATCGGGTGCAGGCCGTCGGCATCCTTATCCGGATCGATCCGCTCGAGGATGGCGTCGGTGTCGAGGTGCTTCGGCAGCGGCAACTGCACGATGTAGCCGTGGCAGGCCGGGTCGGCGTTCAGCCGGTCGATGACCTCCTCGACCTCTCGCTGGGTCGCGCCGCCCGGCAGCTCGATCTGGATCGAGTTCATCCCTATCGCCTCGGACCGGCGGTGCTTCATGCCGACGTAGAGCTGCGA
>DMUE01000249.1:0-1743 GCA_003476465.1 Microbacterium sp.
CAGACGGGTCGTGGACGGGTTGGATAGCCCTGCCGAGACGACGGCGATGCGACGTGCGGTCATCTCAGGCCCCCCTTCGCACGGCGGCGGCGCCGAACGACGACCCCGCGGCGACGGCCGTCTCACGGTATGGCGTTGCGCCGGTCAGGTTGTCGCCGCGGTTCGCGTGCGGGATCTTCTCCTGAGGACCCGGGTCGCCGTACTTGGCAGCGACCAGTGCCGCATGGGTTGGCGCATCCGGCACCTCGGCCGGGCGGTCTTTCGCGAGCTCCTTGCGAAGGACCGGGACGACCTGGCCACCGAGGATGTCGAGCTGCTCGAGCACCGTCTTGACCGGAAGACCGGCGTGATCCATCAGGAACAGCTGGCGCTGGTAGTCGCCGAAGACATCGCGCATACCCGCGTACCGGTCGATGACCTGCTGCGGCGAGCCGACGGTCAGCGGGGTCATCTCGGTGAAGTCCTCCATCGACGGGCCGTGGCCGTAGACCGGGGCGTTGTCGAAGTAGGGGCGGAACTCGCGAATGGCATCCTGCGAGCTGGACCGCATGAAGACTTGTCCGCCGAGGCCGACGATCGCCTGCTCGGGGGTGCCGTGGCCGTAGTGCGCGAAGCGCTGGCGATACAGCGTGATGAGGCGCTGGTAGTGCTCGGAGGGCCAGAAGATGTTGTTCGCGAAGAACCCGTCGCCGTAGTAGGCCGCCTGTTCGGCGACCTCAGGGGTACGGATCGAGCCGTGCCAGACGAACGGCGGCACGTCATCGAGCGGGCGCGGCGTGGAGGTGAAGCCCTGCAGCGGCGTGCGGAACTCCCCCTCCCAGTCCACGACGTCCTCGCGCCACAGCTTGTGCAGCAGCGCATAGTTCTCGATCGCGAGGGGCAGGCCCCGGCGGATGTCCTGACCGAACCAGGGGTAGACCGGGCCGGTGTTGCCGCGGCCGAGCATGACGTCGGTGCGGCCGCCCGACACGTGCTGCAGCATCGCGTAGTCCTCGGCGATCTTCACCGGGTCGTTGGTCGTGATGAGCGTCGTCGCCGTCGAGAGCACGACGCGTTCGGTCTGGGCGGCGATGTAGGCGAGCGTCGTGGTGGGCGAAGACGACCAGAACGGCGGATTGTGGTGCTCGCCGAGGGCGAAGACGTCGAGTCCGACCTCCTCGGCATGCTTGGCGACCGTGATCGTATTGCGGATCTTCTCGGCCTCGCTGGGCGTTCGGCCGGTGGTCGGATCTTCGGTGATGTCGCTCACCGTGAAGATGCCGAACTGCATCGCCGGCTGCTTCGATGCGGCTGAGGTGTTGTCGTTCACGATCGCTCTCCGATTCGGGATGCCGGTGGTATCAGTTTCCATTCACGTGAATGTATTCGCTGGAACACTCCACCGCGGAATCTATTCCCCGACCCTACGACCACGCGGAGCTCCCTTCCCGACTCGCTCCGACCCGACCGGCTCCCGGCGTCCCCGCGGAGCGCCACGCCCCGTCCGCCCGCTCGCGGACCCACGGCAGAACGGCTGAATCTCCGCGCTTCTCAGGCGAAGAGGGCGGCACCGACGTAGGAGCCGGGGCTCGCTCCGGGCGGGACCGCCCACAGGCCCGAGCCGATGTGACGCACATATTCGCCCATGATGTCGGTCGACAGGGAGCGCTGGATCTTCACGAACTGCTCCGGGGTGCGCTGATAGGACAGGAAGAACAGGCCCGCATCGAGGCGCCCGAGATCGGTGTTGCCGTCGACGAAGTT
>DMUE01000249.1:1783-3072 GCA_003476465.1 Microbacterium sp.
GCGGTCATCCGCCAGGATGTTCGCCGTACCGTCCTTGAAGCCGAAGAGATTGCGCGGGGTCTGCTGCGCCGCCGTCGTGCGCGACGTGCGCCCGAAGCCCATCTGCGACCAGCGGATCTTCGCGCGTCCGAACGCGATCCGGCTCAGGTTGCGGATCGCATGCACCGCGACCTGCGGATCGTCGGCGCACGCCTGGATGCACAGGTCGCCGCCGGACTCGTCAGGGGCGAGGTCGTCGCCGAGGAACGCGGGGAGCCGCTCGAGAGCGGGCGGGCGCCGAGCGCCGATGCCGTAGCGATCCACCCCGTCGCTGTCGAACAGGGTCGGTCCCAAGCCGAAGGTGATCGTGAGCCGGCTCGCCCCGAGACCCAGCGCCTCACCGGTGTCATCCGGCGGCGCCTCGGGCGAGCCGCCGACGGCGCCCGACGCGCTCACCTCGAGCCCGCGGGTCATTCGCGCCGCGGCATACGACCAGTCCTGCAGCAGGGAGATCAGGTCGGCGCGATCGGTGCGTGCCATCATGTCGAACGCGGCGAAGTGCATGTGATCCTGCACCGGGGTCGTGATGCCGGCCTGATGGGAACCGAAGAAAGCGTATGCGGATGCCGCGGAGTCGCTCTCCGCGGCGCTGGCGATCGCGATCCCGCCGGCCACCCCCGCCCCGGCGCCGATCGCCAGCCCCGCCGCGCCCGCCCCCACCAGACCGAGCAGACCGCGGCGGCTCACGCCGGCTGCCGGTTCGGTCGCGGGGATGGTTACCGAGCCGTCGCGGCGGGACGACTCGTCCCCGGGCGTCCCGGCGCTCGTCGAAGGGTCGCTCACGTCATTCCAGGACGGTCACGGTGAGCCGCGAGAGCGGCTCGGCGAGCGCGTTGATGAGGTCGGTGAACTCGCGCTTGTCGTCCTCGGTCAGGGAGGAGTACGGCGCGAACCCGTCGACGAGCGATCCGTGCGCAGCGAGCGACGCCTCCAGCGCCGCGTACCCGGCATCGATCTCCTCGACGAGGGCCGCGCCCTCGTCGCCTTTGGACGCGGCGAAGTCGCGCGCCAGCGAGAACGCCATCTTGGAGCCCTCCACGTTCGCGGCGAAGTCCCACAGGTCGGTCCCCGACCACCAGTCCTCTTCGCCCGAGATCTTGCCCATCGCCACCTCGTCGAGGAGGGCGATCGCGCCGTTGCTCAGCCCGACGATGCCCTGCGCCTCGAGCGCCGCCCGGAAGTCGTCGGAGCGGACGTAGTCGTTGAGCTCGGACACGTCGGCCAGCAGAGCGCCGCCGAACGCCGCGCGC
>DMUE01000249.1:3092-4253 GCA_003476465.1 Microbacterium sp.
GGTCGCCGAGCGCCTCGGCGACGGGCTCGATGCGCTCGTAGTAGGCGCGCACCTGCGGGAAGGCGACACGGGCGGCGTCATCCGATCCGGCCTCGTAGTCGGCCACGAATGCCGCGACGGCCGGGACGAGCTGCGAGACCTGATCCTCGACGAAGGCGGCATACAGATCGACGGCCTGCTGCTTCTGCTCGGCATCGGGTCCGTCGATCGCGACGGCGTCGCCCGAGACGGTGAACGCGGAGCGCCCGACTCCCTCGCCGATCAGACCCGGCTTGCACACCGTGAAGTACTCGCCCGGCTGGGCGACCACGGTGAGGGTTCGAGAGGCACCCGGGGCGATGTTCTCGGCTTCGCCGACGATGCGCCGACCGTCCTCGGCGAGGAGATAGAACTCCGTCACATCGCTTCCAGCGTTCGTGACGTCGAACGCGAGGCTGCCGCTCGCGGCCGTTGCCGCCGACACTTCGCAGCCGGTGTCGGTCGCCGTGACGGTGAGGGCGTCGGATGCGGCGACCTCGCTCTTGGCGACGCAGCCGGCGAGCACGACGATGGACAGACCCACGACGCCGACGGTGCCGAGGATACGGGCGGGTGTCATGCGGCTCCTTGGGTTGCGGAGGGTGACGGCGAGGTGACCTCGGATGCGGCGTCGACGTGATCGGGGGCACCCGCGTCGAGAGGCTGGTCGTCGGCGTTCGGGGCGATCTGCTTCGAGACGGCGCTCGTGCGGCCGGTGCTCGGCTGGCCGGGGCGTGCGCCGCGCAGGAAGAACGCCCCGACGATGACGACGTAGAGCACCCAGGTGATCACCTGAAGCCACGACATCTGCGGCATGAAGCCGACGGCCGCCTGCAGCACGGCGGCAAGCGGGGATCCGGCCGGGATCTGGGCGGTGACATCGAATGCCCAGCCGAAGGGGAGGCCGGCGAGGCCGACCGCGACCGCGCCGGTGGCCGGATCGGTCGGCGCGAGCGCCCCGAACGGACCGGGCAGCACGCCACCCTCCTGCAGGTCGTGCACGGCATAAGCGAGGACGCCGGCGGCGACGATGATCAGGAACGCTACGGTCCACAGGAAGAAGCGCCGCAGGTCCAGACGCAGCATCCCCCGCGCCAGCAGCCAGCCCAGCAATGCCGCCACCAGCAGTCCGAGGAGCGCGCC
>DMUE01000141.1 GCA_003476465.1 Microbacterium sp.
AAGCGGTGGCTGCAGGACTTGCAGGCGTAGGCGTAGGTGGGCATCGTGCTCCTGGTTCGGGCGAGGATCAGCGCCCGTCGGGCGCGAAAGTGACGATTCGTGACGGTGTGACCACGCCCGTGACGGGCTGGTCGTGCACCTCCCGGGGCACCTCGTCGAGGATCTCCGAGTCGAAGACGACGGCGTACACGGGCGGGCAGCGCTGCATCGATCCGATCGTCTTGTCGAAGTATCCGCGGCCCCAGCCTATGCGCATGCCGCGGGTGTCGACGGCTGCCGCCGGGATGATCATCAGGTCCACATCGTTCACGGCGATCGGGCCGAGCAGCTCCCCGACCGGCTCGGGCAGGCCGAACATCCCCTCAGCGACGTCACCGCCCTCGGTTGCGACTGACCAGTCCAGCAGGCCATCCGCCCGCGTGACGGGCAGGAGGACCTGGATGCCCCGGGCCAGCGCCCGGCTGACGAACGTGCGCGTGCCGGGCTCCGCCGACAGGGACAGGAAGCACGAGACCGAGCGGGCTCCGAGCCGGTTCACGAGCTCGTCGAGGCGGTCGGCGAGCCGGCTTTCGGCCTCTGCCCGCTGCGCGTCGGATCGCAGCTGGCGACGCTCGCGCAGGTCAGCGCGCAACGCCCGCTTGACGTGATCGACGTCGGTGGACACACGCACCATCATAAGCGGGCCTGCGACCAGCCGAAGCCGGCAGGGGAAGCCGAGCCTGCGTCCAACCCGGTGCGAGCGGACAGCTTCCCGTTACGATGTCCCACATGCCTCCCATGAAGTTCAAAGCCGTCATTCCTGCTGCCGGACTGGGCACGCGATTCCTTCCCGCCACCAAGGCGATGCCGAAGGAGATGCTGCCGGTGGTCGACAAGCCCGCGATCCAGTACGTCGTGGAGGAGGCGGCACNNGAGCTCGAGGTCAAGCTCAAGGACAAGGGCGACCACGACCGCCTGAAGCGTGTTCTGGAATCGAGCGACCTCGCCGACATCCACTTCGTCCGCCAGGGCGAGCCGAAGGGCCTGGGACACGCGGTGCTACGGGCCAAGGCCCACGTCGGCACGCACTCCTTCGCCGTGCTGCTCGGTGACGACCTGATCGACGAGCGCGACGTCCTGCTGACGACCATGATGGCCGAGCACGAGCGCACCGGCGCAGCGATCGTGGCGCTCATGGAGGTCGATCCCGACCAGATCCATCTGTACGGCGCCGCTGAGGTTGAGCAGACGGACAACGCGGATGTCGTGAAGGTCAAGGGCCTCGTCGAGAAGCCGAAGCGCGATGATGCGCCCTCCAACCTGGCCATCATCGGTCGCTACGTTCTGAGCCCGGACATCTTCGACGTGCTGGAGCGGACCGAGCCCGGCAAGGGCGGCGAGATCCAGCTCACGGACGCATTGCAGGAGGTCGCGGCAAACCCCTCCGGTCCCGGCGTTTACGGCGTCGTGTTCCGTGGTCGCCGATACGACACCGGCGATAGAGTGGATTACATCAAGGCCATCGTGCAGCTCGCCGCGGATCGTGAGGATCTCGGCCCCGAGTTGCGTCCCTGGTTCAAGGAGTTCGCGGCGGGCCTGTAAGGCTCCGGTCTCAGGGCCCGTCGCCTCGCAAGAGGGAGTGGGCATGGAGCTGGCCCTTCCGCGCGAACACGGACCGATCTCGATCCGGCTGATCAAGCCGCGGGACTCGCGTGTGCTGCAGCAGGCGCTGATCGACAATCGCGGGTGGCTGGAGCAGTGGGAGGCCACGAGCCCGGACGGGGTGGTGTCGCTCGACATGCGGCTCGGCATCCGGCGTCTTCTGCAGCAGTATCGCGACGGCCTGGGAGTTCCGCTCGTCATGGAGTACGGCGGTCAGGTCGCCGGTCAGCTGAACGTGTGGGGGATCGCGCGGGGCTCGCTCGCCTCCGCGACCATCGGCTACTGGGTCGGTGAGAACTTCGCCGGCCTGGGGATCACCCCCACGGCGGTCGCGCTGGCGACCGACCTGTGTTTCACCGAGTTGCGGCTGCACCGTATGGAGATCTGCATCCGCCCGGAGAACGCCGCGAGCCTGCGTGTCGTGGAGAAGCTCGGATTCCGGTACGAGGGACTGCGCCGGCGCTACATCCATATCGACGGGGATTGGCGCGACCATTACGCCTTCGCGCTGACCCGGGAGGATGTGCCGTACGGCGTGCTGGAGCGGTGGGTCAGCGGCCAGGTGCCGCTCGGTGCGGCGGCCGTACCGCCGGGGGACCGGGACACGGGTGCCTCGGATGCCTGATTTCTCGGGCTCCGAGCCGCACGACACGCGCGAGGCATCCCACGGTTCGAGCTCGCCTCGCCTAGCGTTGCGCGCATGGGCGGGCAGGTACTAGGGGGCGGGGTGATCGTCCTGGTCGCCGTCGCGCTCTGGATGATCTATCTCGTCCCGACCTGGCATAGCCGACACCAGTATTACGCTGCGGAGCGAAACGCCGTCCGTCTGAACCAGGCGATCCGTGTTCTCGCGGAGACCAGCGAGACACCCGCCGAGGTGCGCCTCGAACTCAACGCACGCACCGCGTTGCAGCAGCAGAAGCTCGCGCGTCGGTTGCAGGCCGAGACCCAGTCTGCACAGCTGGAAGGCCTGCGCGAGCAGGTCGCACAGGCGCGCTCGACCCCTCTGGCTCGCCGGGCACGCGCGCGCCGCCGGGCACGACTGTTGGCCACCTCCTTTCTGCTGATCGGGTTCGGGGCGATCGGGTTCGGTATCTGGCAGTCGGTACAGGCGGGTGCCCAGACGCTTCTGTGGGCAGGCGCCGGCTTCGCCGGGCTCGCCCTGGTCGTCTTGCAGCGGATGTCGAAGGTCGCGGCACACGCTGTCGTGGCGGTGCAGAAACCGGTCGTGGTGCGGCGCGAGGCATCCGTACAGGACCTGGCGCCGACGCTGCCGCAACGCGAGTGGACCCCGCGCACCCTGCCTCAGCCGCTCGCCTCGTCGAACGGCTCGCGCGCTGCCGCTCAACTTGACACCGCTGAGGCGCGGGAGGCGCTCCGGCAAGCCGCCCGGGAAGGGGCTCTGCACCCGGCGAAAGCTCCCGCGCGCCCCGCCGACGCGCAGCCCGCTCC
>DMUE01000235.1 GCA_003476465.1 Microbacterium sp.
TAGACCTGGCTCTCGAGGTGCTGCCCCGAATCCGCGAAAGAGAGCCCGTAGATCTCTCCCTCGGAGCCGGAACCCGCCAGATCGACCGACGGATTCACGCGTACGACACCGCCGCCGAAGCTGACCACCGAGTGACGCAGGCTTCCATCGCGCTCGACACGAGCCTGGTGGGCAGATGCATGCACCGCATCGTCGTCCCACCTGTGGACGGCGACGACGTTCAGGCGCGCACCCCGACGCACGATGATCTCGACGTTCTCCGCGAACGCCGCCGCTCCCGCGTGGCGCAGGATCACGGTCGCGCGGGAGTTCTCGCGGGCTTCGAGAACGACGTGCGCGTGAGCGCGAAGGGACGCACCGGCCCCGGTGAACTCCACGACGACAGGCTCGTCGAGCTCGTCGTTCGCGGGTACCGCGAGGTAGAGCGCCTGGGCCGAGCGCGTCCAGGCGATGGCGGCAGGAAGGTCCTCGGGCTCGAAGACCTCACCGCGCGGAGCCTGCCCGACTTCGAGTGCCGAAGCCGCGAGCGGTCCGCTGACGCCGATCGTCACGGCACCTTCGTCCCCGGCCGCGTCGTCGAAGAGCGGAGCGAGCCGGGCGACCGGGGTGTGCTTCCAATTCACCTCGCGACCGGTAGGCCGGGGGAAATCCGCCGGGACGAAGGAGTGCGGCCGCGCAGAGCGGGTCTGAACGGGGATGGTGCGGGCAGTCGTCTGGCCCCATCCTCCGTCCGTGTGCGGCGTGCTGCCGGGAACCGTTCGGGGAGTGGTCGTTGTCGTCATCACTCGGCGACTCGTCCTTTCGTCGTCGGTCGAGAAGTCATCCGACGCTTCCCTCCATGCCCATCTCGATCAACTTGTTCAGCTCCAGGGCGTACTCCATCGGCAGTTCACGAGCGATCGGCTCGATGAATCCCCGCACGATCATCGCCATGGCCTCGTCCTCGGCCATCCCGCGCGACTGCAGGTAGAAGAGCTGCTCCTCGCTGACCTTCGACACCGTGGCCTCATGGCCGAGCTGCACGTCGTCCACGCGAATATCGATCGCGGGGTACGTGTCGCTCCGTGAGATCGTGTCGACCAGCAGCGCGTCGCACCGAACCGTGTTGGCCGAGTGGTGCGCATTCGCATCCATGCGGACCTCACCCCGGTACCCTGCGCGTCCGCCACCACGCGCGATCGATTTCGAGACGATCGAGGACTGCGTGTACGGCGCCATGTGGATCATCTTCGCGCCGGCATCCTGGTGCTGGCCGGGTCCGGCGAAAGCGACCGACAGGGTCTCGCCCTTGGCGTGCTCCCCCATCAGGTAGACCGCAGGATACTTCATCGTGACCTTCGAGCCGATGTTGCCGTCGATCCACTCCATNNACGTTGTTCGACCAGTTCTGGATCGTCGTGTATCGAACGCGCGCGTTCTTCTTGACGATGATCTCCACGACGGCGGAGTGCAGCGAGTCGCTCTTGTAGATCGGCGCGGTGCAGCCTTCGATGTAGTGGATGTAGCTGTCCTCGTCCGCGATGATCAGCGTCCGCTCGAACTGGCCCATGTTCTCGGTGTTGATGCGGAAGTAGGCCTGGAGCGGGATCTCGACGTGCACTCCCTTGGGGACGTAGACGAACGATCCGCCCGACCACACGGCGGTGTTGAGGGCCGCGAATTTGTTGTCACCCGAGGGGATGACGGTGCCGAAGTACTCCTCGAAGATCTCGGGGTGCTCGCGCAGCGCGGTGTCGGTGTCCATGAAGATGACACCCTGCGCCTCGAGATCCTCCCGGATCTGGTGGTAGACGACCTCGGACTCATACTGCGCGGCGACACCGGAAACGAGGCGCTGACGCTCCGCCTCGGGAATGCCGAGGCGCTCGTAGGTGCTGCGGATGTCTTCCGGAAGGTCTTCCCAGGTCTGGGCCTGCTTCTCGGTGGACCGCACGAAATACTTGATGTTGTCGAAGTCGATTTCGCTGAGGTCCGCACCGAACGTCGGCATGGGTTTGCGCCCGAACAGCTCGAGCGCCTTCAGGCGGCGCTGGAGCATCCATTCCGGTTCGGCCTTCAGGGCCGAGATGTCACGCACCGTGGCTTCACTCAGACCGCGTTTCGCAGCGGCACCGGCGGCATCGGGATCGTGCCAGCCGAATTCGTATACTCCGAGCCCCTCGAGTTCGGGGCGATCGATCAGGACATCAGACATGGTCACACTCTCCTCTTGGCCGCAACGGTTTCATCCGCCCCAGCGATCCGACCGTTCTCCGTGTGCGAGAACGCGATGCGCTGTTTCCGGGCCAGGCTCGGGGCACACGTTTCGCATGCCTAAACTGTTGTCGGTGCGTGGGGTGCTTGCACACGCGCGCCACAACACTCTGATTCTACAGGGTCGGCCCGACCGCTGGGCCGACGACGGCCCACGCCTGAATCGCGCGGGCCCGTCAGGAGGCGATCGCGTGCCGCAGGAACCCGGCCTCATGGAACACGCCGGCGCTCCGGCCCCTCGATGGCGGTCGTGGTCGCACCGGCTGTGGCAGCTGCTGCCGGCACGGGTAGACCGTCGTGTCGTCGTCGCGGCGTGGGCGACGTTCGTCGTACAGGTCGCCATCGTCGGAACCGGCGGACTCGTGCGTCTCACGGCATCCGGTCTCGGCTGTCCGACCTGGCCCCGATGCACCGAGGAGTCCTTCGTGAACACGCCCGAGATGGGCATCCACGGGGTCATCGAGTTCGGTAACCGGCTGTTGACCTTCGTGCTGGTTGCGGTAGCGGTCATCACGTTCCTGTTCGTGGTGCGTATGCGTCGTACCCGGCCGGACCTCTTCTGGCTTGCCCTCATCATCGGCCTGTACGTGCCGATTCAGGCCGTGATCGGCGGAATCACCGTTTTGTCGAATCTGAATCCGTATGTCGTGGGGCTGCACTACTTCGCGTCAGTCGTTCTCGTCGGCTTCGCAACGGTCTTCGTCTCCCGGGTCTACGCCACTCCCGGACCACGCCTGCTCGCGGTTCCCCGCCCCGTCGCCATCGCCGCCCATGCGACCTCCGTCGCCGTGCTCGTCACCGTCCTGGTCGGGATTCTCGTGACCGGCGCCGGTCCCCACGCCGGCGATGCGGGCGCCGCACGCAACGCCCTCGACCCCGAACTGATGCAGCACCTGCACGCGTGGTCGGCCTACGCGACCCTCGCGTTGACCCTGGTGCTTCTCGCGCTCGGATGGCGGCTGCCGCTTCGCCGCTGGGTGCTGCTGCTGCTCGCCGTCGAAGGCGCACAGATCGTCGTGGGGCTTTGGCAGGCGCGAACGGGGCTGCCCATCGTGCTCGTCAACATCCACATGGTGCTCGCCGTGCTCCTGGTAGCGGCCATGACCGCGGTGATCGTCCGGCTCAAAGTTCCCGTCAGCCCCGAATCCGACAGCACCGTGCTCCCCTCCCGAGCCGACTCG
>DMUE01000230.1 GCA_003476465.1 Microbacterium sp.
CCGAGCAGCAGGCGGCTGCAGCGGTGGAGGCCACCGGTGTCGAACACCAGGCCGCCGATGCGGATCAGCAGGTCGAGACCCCGGGCGACGAGACGCCGCAAGCCCCCTAGGTCGTGTCCCATATCAGGCTGACTCGATCAGCGACGTGACGGGGCTGAAGCCAGCCCCGTCACGTCGCGACGGTTGAGCGCACCCGCCGCCCCGCTCCCTCGCGCGAACGGTCAGGACATCCGGGACGTGCCGAAAGCGCTCCGGTACTCCGCCGAACGAGTCGTTGCGTTTCCGATGGCGACCGTGGTCAGGCGTAGGTGCCGTCCGGGTTCAGGTAGCCCTCGGCGATGTGCCCATCGGCGATCGCCTGCTGATATTCGGCATCCGTGAGTCCGATGACCTCCTTGTAGACGTACTCGTTGTCGAGCCCCATGCCGCTGATGGGCTCCCACTTGAGGTCTGGACCCGTCCAGTGCCAGTGGTGCGCGGGGTACTTGTAGGTACCTGCATGGGCGGACTCGATCTCGCGGAGCATGCCGCGCGCGGCGACGTGCGGGTCGTTGAACACGTCCTCCTCGTTGTAGAGCGGGCCGGCCGGAACGCCCCGTGCCTGGAGGGCATGGAAGGTGTCCTCCCGACTGCGGCCCGAGGTCCACGTCCGGATCTGCTCGTCGATCTCGTCCTGGGCCGCAAGCCGGCCGGCCTGCGTGGTGAACCGGTCATTGGCGGCCCACGCGGGATTCCCCATCTCGGCGATCAGCTCGGCCCAGTCCGCGTCGCCGCGAATCGTGATGCTCACCCACTTGTCCTCGCCTGCGGCGGGGTACGCGCCTTGAAGGTAGTTGCGGTCCCGGTTGCCCATCGGTGCGCTGGGATTTCCCGTGGAGGCGGCGTCGAGGTACATTTCACCCAGATGAAGCATCTCGTTCTCGACCTGGGGGAGCTCGATCACCTCGCCCTTTCCGGTCTGCGCGCGGCGGCGCAGCGCCGCTAGAACCGCGAACGCTCCGGTTGCCCCCGCGGCGGGGTCCATCTGGAACACGCTCGTGGTGGTCGCCGGAGCGCTGTCGGCATAGCCGCGGACCGCGGTGACGCCGGCGAGCGCTTCGAAGTGCGCGCCCAGGCCGAGGTAGGTGGAGTAGGGACCGTCCTGCCCCAGCGGGGGCAGTCTCAGGATCACCAGTTTCGGATTGCGCTTGTGAAGAGTTTCGGGGTCGATCCCGAGGTGCTCGAGCACGGTGATGTTGTTGTTCTCCACGAGCACGTCGGACTTCTCGACGAGGCTCAGAAAATGCTCCCGCCCCGACTCCTTCCTCAAATCCAGGGTCGCGAGCTTCTTCCCCCGCGCATGCATGTTGAACATGGCGGCCCGGTCCCACGGCCTCTCGCCGGGGTCGCGGTCCGGGTAGGCACCGCCCAAGATGCCCATCATCGCCATCAGCTGCGGGGAGGGCCGGGCGACGAGGCCGCGGGTGCTGCTGGGGAACACCCACGGGTTGTCCATCCGGATCACCTCCGCTCCCAGGTCACCCAGATACATCGTCACGGACGGACCCGACCACACCACGGTGAAGTCGATGACCCGCACGCCTTGCAACGGCAGGTGCGCCATGATCACTCCTTTGTCATCATTGTCGGTAGTGGCCGGTTCACAGCGATCCGAGGACCGCGTCTGTGTCGGCGCCGAGCTTCGGCGCCTGCGTGATGTCCCACCCCGCGTCGACGCGGAACGGGGCGCCCATGTGCGTCACCGAACCGACGGCGGGATAGTCCACGGGGTGGAAGAAGCCGCGCTCAATGAAGTGCTTGTTGTGGATCACCTCGGCGGGGGAGTTGATGGGGGTCACCGGCCACTTGTTCGCCTGACCCTGCTCCATGACCTCCTCCTTCGTGTGTGACAGCAGCCACGGGTACATCCCGGCGTCGAGCGCATCCTTGGTTTCGATCCGCGGGAACAGCGCCGGGTTCGCGGCCACCTCCCCGAAGTACGCGTTCATGTCGGGATCCTGGACCGTCGCGAGCATGCGCGGCAGCCACGCCTGTGTGATCATGATCTGGACGTACCCGTCGTCGGTGGGGAACGCGCCGTTGGGCAGGATGGTGCCCAGCATGTCGCCGCGAACGCTGCTCTCGCCGTTGAACGCGTAGTTGACCAGGAAGGTCGTGCGCCGGTCGGGGGATGTCAGGCCCACTTCGAATCCCGAGATGTCGACGTGGCTCGGTTCGCCCTGCTCCTCCGCCACCATATGGGCGGCCAGTGTTGCCAGTGCTGCGACATTTCCGGTCTGATACATCTGCATGTAACCGCCCAGCTTGAGCGGTTCGCGGTCGGCGGTGCCGTTGCCGAGCATCGGTCCGCCCATGCCGTAGTAGATCAGCTCCGAACCCTCGTAGTCGGCGTAGGGGCCGTTCTGTCCGAACGGGGTGATGCTGGTGAGCACGAGAGTCGGCTGCACGGCCAGCAGATCCTCGTACCCGAGTCCCCATCCCGCCAGCACTCCCGGCTTGAACGACTCGACCACGATGCCGGCCGTCGCGACGAGCTTCTT
>DMUE01000102.1:0-2763 GCA_003476465.1 Microbacterium sp.
CGATTCGGCCGACGTCGCCACCTCGATGACGGCTTTCTCGGGCGTGGTCTCCGCCGAGTCGGCGAGTGCCTGCCCGGACGAGGTCGCCGCCGCCGAGAACCCGGAGGGGATCGTCACGACCGCGTCGTACGTCCCGTCGGCCAGGCCTTCCGCCGCGTCGTCATCGTTCGACAGCACCCAGGTGAGGTTCGAGTCCAGCTCATCCGACCCCTCGACGAGACCCGCCGACAGTTGACGACCGAGGGGCGTGTACTGGCCGTTGACCGTGACAGGTTCGTCGTCGTTCACGATGGCGGCGCTGATCTGGTTCAGCCGCTCGGTCGGGTCGTAGAGGGCGGTGACCAGGATGCCTCCCAGCACCGCGGGCAGCAGCAGGACCCCCAGCACGGTCAGCCAGGTCACGGGGCGGCGCGAGCGTGCGCGCTCGATGGGCAGGGTCATGCGGTCACCTCGGTTGTCGTCAGGGCCTGGCGTGTCGCGAGCGTCAATCCGGTCACGTCGGGCCGTCGAGCCTCGGCGAGCAGGGCGAGGGCGGCGGACTCCCGCCGGGCCGAGGCGATCACCGTGAGTCCGCCGTTTCGCGAGCGGTCGGCGGCATCGCGCAGCAGAGCGGCGGCCTGGTCCCGTTCGGCATCGCCGCTGACGACGTCGACGCCGTCGATGACGACGAGGCGTGGGGCTCCGGCCAGGGCCCGGCGCAGTTCGCCGATCGGGTCATCCGTGTCGGCGAGAAGCGCGACGCCCACGTGCGAGCGGACCCAGGCGCTGCGCCCGGGCAGCAGGTGCCCGCACACCTTCAGCAGTCCCTCGCTCGGAGCGACGCGGCCTGCGAGGGTGAGCAACAGGCTGCGCGCGACGAGGGGCTCGGACGACGAGACCACGAGGGTCTGTCCGGGCTCGAGGCGCAGGTCCACGCCCGAGAACAGCACGTGCTCGTCGTCTGCGAGCGTGAGGTTCTGTGCCACGGCGACCGCCGTCGTGTCTGGCTCGGGCCAGTCCGCGTACTCGTTCTCGCGACGGACCGCGTCGCCCTCGATGTCGATGTGCGGTAGAACCCGGTCGAGCCAGCGGGGGATCCACCACGCCCTGTCGGCGAGCAGGGTCATGACGGCGGGGATCAGGGTCATGCGCACGAGGAAGGCGTCTATGGCGATTCCGGCGGCGAGTCCCAGGGCGATGGGCTTGATGGCGGTGTCGCCCTCGGGAATGAACGCGGCGAACACCGCGAACATGATCAGACCGGCGGCCGTCACGACGCGTGCCGAGGCGGTGAATCCGGAACGGACCGACGTTATGGCCGTGAGGCGGTCGCCGCGTCCGCGCCGCTCACGCGACGCATGCACGAAGTCCTCGCGCATCCGCGTGACGAGAAAGACCTGGTAGTCCATCGCCAGCCCGAACAGCACGCCCATCAAAACGATCGGCATGAAGCTGATCACGGGTCCGGTGCGGGTGACGTGCAGCAGGTCGGCGAACCATCCCCATTCGAAGACGGCGGCGACGATGCCGAAGGCGGCGGCAACGGAGAGCAGGTAACCGAGCGCCGCGGTCAGGGGCACGGCGATCGAGCGGAACACGATCATCAACAGGATGAACGAGAGCCCGACCACGAAGATCGCGAAGGGAAGCAGTGCCGCCCCCAGGCGATCCGAGATGTCGATCGCGATCGCGGTGAATCCGGTGACCTTGAGATCGACGCCGTATTCATCCAGCAGGCGGTCGTGCTGCGCGCGGAGGTCCCGCACGAGCTGAGCCGTGGCCGGCTCATCCGGAGCTGTTGTCGGGATGAGCTGGATGATGCCGGTGTCCGCGCTCTGGTTGGGGGTGGCGAGCGACACGGTGTCGACCCCGGGGACCTTTTCGACCTCGGCGGCGAGGTCGTCCATGAGCCCGACGGGATCGGTGGACGTGACGATCGTCCCGGTCATGATGAGCGGTCCGTTGAAGCCCGGGCCGAACTCCTGTGCGATCAGGTCGTAGCTCTTGCGGGCCTGCGACGACTCTGGCAACATGCCGGCATTCGGCAGCGCGAGCGCGAGCTGGGTCGCGGGGATGGCGGTGATGCCGAGACCGACGATGACGGCGACCGTCGTGATGATCGGGTGTTTCGTCACGCCCCCCACCCAGCGCTGCGCGAAGCCGCGTCGAGCGCGGGTCGGGCCCGATCGGCGCGCCCGCCGATCTCGTGCCCGGGACTGCCATCCCCGAACGCGCCCGCCCAGGAAACCGAGCAGGGCGGGGATGAGTGTCAGCGTGACGAGAACGGCGATGGCGACGGCGAGGGCGGCTGCGATGCCCATCGTCGTCAGGAACGGGATGTTCGCGAACGAGAGACCGACCAGCGCGATGAGCACGGTGATGCCGGCGAAAACGACGGCGGATCCGGCCGTGCCGGTGGCGCGCGCGATCGACTCCTCGGGGTCGATCCCCTCACGTACCTGATCTTGATGTCGAGCGACGATGAAAAGGGCGTAGTCGATGCCGACGGCGAGCCCCAGCATGAGGGCCAGCAGGGGCGTGGTGGACGAGATCGTCGTGAAGACGGTCGCGAACAGGATCAGCGCCATCGACAGTCCCACGCCGATCAGTGCGGTGACGAGCGGGAGCCCGGCGATCAGGAACGAGCGGAACGTGACGATCAGCACGAGCAGGGCGATGATGATGCCGACGGCTTCTGTGATGGTCACACCCGGCACCGAGGTGGAGAAGAGGTCGCCCCCGAGCTCGGCCTCCGCGCCTGCCGGGAGTTCGTCCCGCAGCTCA
>DMUE01000102.1:2779-3088 GCA_003476465.1 Microbacterium sp.
GTGGCTCGGATGTCGTCGAGGTAGGGCGCCTCGTCGACACGATCACCCTCGGCTGCGACGACGATGAACTGTGCGCTCGTGCCGCTCGCCTCGGGAAAAGTCCGGCCCAGCTGTTCGAGGCCTTCCTGGGCCTCGGTTCCCGGGATCGAGAAGGTGTTATCGGTGCCCTGGCCGAGCAGCGCCGCACCCGCCCCGCCGATGCCGAGCAGCAGAAGCCAGGCGATCAGCACTCGCCAGCCGTGACGATACGACCAGCGACCCAGGGAGTAGAGCAGGGTGGACACACGGCCTCCAGGACGTTCGAACGGT
>DMUE01000252.1:0-6476 GCA_003476465.1 Microbacterium sp.
GCAGGGCCGCCAGCATCGCGTCCTGATGCCCGTGCGCCGTGTCTACGACGAGCACATCGACCCCGGCCGCCGCGAGCGCCCGGGCCTTCGCCGCGACATCCCCGTTGATCCCGACCGCCGCCGCGACGGCCAGCCGCCCACCGGCATCCACCGCCGGCCGATAGAGCGTCGAACGAAGCGCACTGCGGCGACTCAGCGTTCCGACGAGCCTGCCGTGACGCATAACGCAGACGACGTCGGCCCCGGCAGCGGCGATCGTGTCGAAAGCGGCTCGCGGATCCTCGACGTCGTCCGCCTCGAGTGCCGGCGTGTCGCCCCGCGCGAGGTCTCCCAGTCGAGCGTCCGGCAGCGCGGTCTCAAGTCGCGAGGCCGGCACCACCCCACGGATGTCCCGCGCCGAGACGTTCTCGCCGCCCCGGGCGACGACGATTCCGTGTCCAGGCGTGGCGGGCAGGATCCGCAGCGCGGACGACACCGTCGCCTCGGGCGGCAGCACGAGCGCCGTGTCCCAGAGGACGGGCTGGCGCTTGACCCAGCGGATGGCCGCGTCCAGCTCCTGCAAGGGAAGATCCTGTGGCAGCACGCCGATTCCGCCACGGCGGGCGAGCGTGGCGGCGAGCCGGGCGCCCGTGACGGAGTTCATATTGGACGAAACGATCGGAATCGTCGCCGGGGTGCCGTCGTGAGGGGCGAGGTCGACGCTCAGCCGGCTGCTCACCGCCGAGTGCCGCGGCACGAGGAACACATCCGAGTAGGTCAGATCCACCATCGGCTGTCTGCCCGAGAAATCCATGTCTCTACGGTAGCCACTCCGCCGGCCGGCCTGCCCGGACTGGGCACTATCCGCGACGAGTCCACGGATCTGGGATAGCCTAGATGATGGTGCGCGTGGGCCACGACGAGGCGCTACGCGAGGACCTTCATCAAGGAAAGAGGGCGATCCAGCGTGTCGAGCCAAGTGACGGGCGTCGGGACTTCGAACGAGGGGGAGTTCGGGGCGAATGAATGGCTCGTCGACGAACTCTACGAGCAGTTCAAGGTCGACAAGAACTCGGTGGACAAGGCGTGGTGGCCGACGTTGGAGGCCTACCGTCCCGTGGACGTGGACGAGCAGAGGGGGGCGTCGGCCGCGACGGCATCGCAGCCCTCCACACCCCCGGCCCCTGCGGGGAAGAGCCCCGACGCACAGTCGGCCCAAGCATCAGAGCCGCGACCCGTGACGGCCCCGATCCCGGTGATCGGGGCTCAGCCCGTGGCGCGGACGACCACGCGGCCCGCCTCGCCGCCGCCGATCCCCGCTCAAGCTCCCGAGAAGCCCCAGGCGGCCCCGGCGCCCCTCGACGACAACACCGTCACGCCNNTCATCGGCTGGGCCATCATCCAGGCGCTGAAGGACTTCCCGAGCCAGAACGTGTTCTACGCCGAGGTCGACGGGAAACCGTCGGTGGTAGCGCCTGCGCACATCAACCTGGGCATCGCGATCGACATCCCGAAGCCCGACGGTACGCGTGCCCTGCTCGTCCCGAGCATCAAGCGCGCCGAGACGATGACGTTCGGCGAATACCTCGCGGCGTACGAAGAGATCGTCTCGCGCGCGCGCAGCAACAAGCTGACGGCCGCCGACTTCCAAGGCACCACGATCTCCCTCACCAATCCGGGTGGCATCGGCACGGTCCACTCGGTTCCCCGTCTCATGCGCGGCCAGGGCTGCATCGTCGGTGCCGGTGCGCTCGAGTACCCGGCCCAGTTCCAGGGCGCGAGCGAGAAGACGCTCAACGAGCTCGCGATCGGCAAGACGATCACGCTGACGAGCACGTACGATCATCGCGTCATCCAGGGCGCAGGCTCGGGCGAGTTCCTGAAGAAGGTGCACGAGCGCCTGATCGGCCAGCACCACTTCTACGAGGACATCTTCGCGGCGCTCCGCATCCCGTATGCGCCCATCCACTGGGCCGCCGACATCAACGTCGACGTGGCCGAGCGGATCGACAAGCAGGCGCGCGTGCAGGAGCTCATCAACGCGTTCCGCGTCCGCGGGCATCTGATGGCCGACATCGACCCTCTCCTGTACGAACAGCGCACGCACCCCGACCTCGAGATCGAAGAACACGGCCTCACCTTCTGGGACCTCGATCGCGAATTCGTCACGGGGGGTTTCGGCGGCAAGCGGATGGCCAAGCTGCGCGACATCCTGGGTGTTCTGCGCGACTCGTACTGCCGCACGATCGGCCTGGAGTACATGCACATCCAGGACCCGGGCCAGCGCCGCTGGTTCCAGCAGAAGGTCGAGGTGAAGTACACCAAGCCGACCCACGACGAGCAGCTGCGCATCCTCAGCAAACTCAACGAGGCCGAGGCGTTCGAGACCTTCCTGCAGACCAAGTACGTCGGCCAGAAGCGGTTCAGCCTCGAAGGCGGCGAGTCGCTCATCCCCCTCCTCGATGAGATCCTGCAGGGCGCGGCCGGGGCCGGGCTCGACGGGGCGGCGATCGGGATGGCCCACCGGGGCCGCCTGAACGTCCTGACGAACATCGCCGGCAAGACCTACGGTCAGGTCTTCCGGGAGTTCGAGGGAAGTGTCGCGCTGGGCAACAAGCGTGGCTCGGGCGATGTGAAGTACCACCTCGGCACCGAGGGGACGTTCGTCGACGACCACGGGGTCGAGATCCCGGTTTACCTCGCGGCGAACCCGTCCCACCTGGAGACGGTGGACGGCGTGCTCGAGGGCATCGTCCGCGCAAAACAGGACCGCAAGCCGCTCGGCACGTTCTCCTGGTTGCCGATCCTCGTCCACGGCGACGCGGCGTTCGCCGGCCAGGGCGTCGTCATCGAGACGCTCCAGATGTCGCAACTGCGCGGATACCGCACGGGCGGAACCATCCATGTGGTCGTGAACAACCAGGTCGGGTTCACCACCCTCCCACAGGACGGCCGGTCGTCCGTATACGCGACCGATGTGGCCAAGACGATCCAGGCGCCGATCTTCCACGTCAACGGGGATGACCCCGAGGCCGTGACGCGCGTGGCGCAACTGGCGTTCGAGTATCGCGAGGAGTTCCACCGCGACGTCGTGATCGACCTGGTCTGCTACCGGCGCCGCGGTCACAACGAGGGCGATGACCCCTCGATGACCCAGCCGCTGATGACCAACCTCATCGAGACGAAGCGCTCCGTGCGCCGGCTCTACACCGAGGCGCTGGTCGGTCGCGGCGACATCACCGAGGACGAGTACGAAGAGGCCAAGCGCGACTTCCAGGATCGCCTTGAGGTCGCCTTCGCCGAGACGCATGCGGCCGAGACCGGCACGCACGACATCGTCCCCGAAGGTGAGGTCGAGGAACTGACCTGGGGCGAGATCGAGACGACCGGAGTGCCGACGGATGTCGTGCACCTCATCGGTGACGCGTTCGTCAACAAGCCCGAGGGCTTCACCGTGCACAGCAAGCTGCAGCAGCTGCTCGACAAGCGCTACGACATGAGCCGTAACGGCACGATCGACTGGGGCTTCGCCGAGTTGCTCGCCTTCGGTTCACTCCTGCTCGAGGGCACGAACGTCCGCCTCGCCGGACAGGACTCGCGCCGGGGTACGTTCGTGCAGCGCCACTCGGTGCTGCACGATCGTGCGAACGGTCAGGAGTGGATCCCGCTCACGAACGTGAGCGACCGTCAGGGACGTTTCTGGGTCTACGACTCGTACCTGAGCGAGTACGCGGCGATGGGATTCGAGTACGGCTACTCCGTCGAACGCCCCGACGCACTCGTGTTGTGGGAGGGACAGTTCGGCGACTTCGCCAACGGCGCCCAGCCGGTGATCGACGAGTTCATAACATCCGCAGATCAGAAGTGGGGCCAGCAGTCGAGTCTCGTGCTGCTGCTCCCCCATGGTTACGAAGGTGCCGGACCCGACCACTCCTCGGCCCGCATCGAGCGGTTCCTGCAGATGTGTGCACAGGACAACATGACCGTCTCCCGTCCCTCTACCCCCGCGTCCTACTTCCATCTGCTTCGACGCCAGGCTTACGCGCGTCCGCGTCGGCCGCTCATCGTCTTCACCCCGAAGGCCATGCTGAGGCTGCGCGGTGCCACCAGCCCCGTGGAGGCCTTCACCTCGGGACGTTTCGAGCCGGTGCTCGACGACGACCGGGGCATCGACAAGTCCCGCGTCACGAAGGTGCTGCTACACGCCGGCAAGACGCATTGGGACCTGCGCGGCGAATTGGAGAAGAACCCCGACCCGAGCATCGCGCTCGTGCGTCTCGAGCAGTTCTATCCGGCGCCGATCTCCGAGCTCAATGCCGTCATCGGTGAATACCCCGACGCGGACCTCGTCTGGGTGCAGGACGAGCCCGAGAATCAGGGAGCATGGCCGTTCATCGCCCTCGAGGTCGTCAAGCACCTCGGCGGACGCACGGTCCAGCTCGTGTCGCGCGACTCGGCGGCCTCGCCCGCAACGGGTTCGCCGAAGGTTCACGCCGTCGAGCACGCCGACCTGATAAAGAGGGCGCTCGGCCGGGCCGAATAGTCCTCAGCACCGCGCTCGATCCGGTGCTCGCGGTCGCCGGCGAGGCATCATCTGGCGAGGTGAGACGCGCCGCCTTCGTCAATACCAGATGCCGAGCGTGGGCGCTGCATCCGAAGCGAACGTGCGGTCCAGGGCACGAACAGCGCCATCCGGGCCTTCGAGCAGACCCGCCGTCCGCAGCGTTGTGCCACGGACTCCCCCGAGGTAGATCGCGGCGAGCGAGGAGACGGGCATGACGATCTCGGCCGGAGCATCCGTTCGCCCCACCCGAGCCGCCCCGTCCTCTGAAACCTCCATCCGCCAGGTCCCGGTCGCAAATCCGAGGTCATCGCGTACCTCGAGGACGTGCACACCCGGCGCCGAATAGCCGCGCGCCTCGAGCGCGGCAGGCACGTCGAGGATCCGCAGCCACTCGTGATCGTGGACGGACACCGTGGCGCCCCGTCGATCCGCCAGCAGCCAGGAGAGGGGTTCGTCGACGGAGAGCAGGCAGACCCGGATCCGGGACACCAGGTCGTGCCGGAGGAGGAAGCCCCACAGTGCGCGGTACGCGTCGTCTCCGTCCGCCGCGAGGTATGTCACATCGAGCGTGTGGCTTGCCATGTCCTTGGGGTCCTCGCTCAAGCGATAGAGGACCATCCCGCGAACCACACCGGCTGTGTCCGTGTACCGAACCACCCTCGTGCGCCCGGGCTCCTTCGATCCGCCGGCGATGCCGGCGAACTGGCGCCAACGGCCCGTCCAGCCATCTGCATCCCCCGGACGCGTGACCCGGATGCGCGCGTGGAGTTCATCGAGTGGTTCGACGGCCTCTTCGCGCCGGACGTAGTCGAACGTCCCCGATGCCTCTCCCCCGCGCCATCCGGCGCGNNCGGCGAGACGGTGACACCGCTGATCGCCCAGAACGGTGCGACGCGGTCGCCCGGGACGCTGAGCTCACCCACCCAGGAGTTCACCGTCGCGACGGGCACAGCGGGGTCGAGGCCCGCCTCGTCGTAGACCGCGGTGCGGCGGCGATATGCGAGGGACTCGCCGAACTCGTGAGCCTCATCGTCGGTCGGCTCCTCACCGAGGAACCCCCGGGCCTCCGCCGTCGAATACGCCCGGAGGGCCTCGGCATCGCCAGGGTCCACCAGGCGGTAGATCAGGCCTCTGGAAGCGAGAGCCGAAGCGGATGCTTCATCCAGCGGAAGCGTTCGGGCGTCGGTGCGTGCCATCCTTCGAGGCTACCCGCCCGACGACAGAACCTCCGAGCTGTCACGAAACGCGCGAAAGATCCGCCGGATCGAGCAGTTCGTGACAGCTCGATCGTCGCACTGCTAGTGATGAGCCGCCTGTACCGTCCGCAGCTTCTGCAGCACCTGAAAGCGCAAGTCCTCGGGCGCGCTCTCCTGGCAGGCCCGCGCCAGCACGTCTGTCAGGGTCTTGGCGACGAGGGCCTCGTCGCGGCATCCCGGGCAGTTCTCGAGGTGCTCACGAATGTCGGCGTGCTGGGTCTTGCACACCTCGTTGCGCAGGTACTCCTCGAGGTCGCGTCGTGCCTGGTCACATCCGCAGTCGGTCATTTCTTCGCTCCCGGACCAGCGGAGACGATGCCCCGCTCTCGTGCGTAATCGGCCAACATGTCCCGGAGCATTCGCCTTCCACGGTGAAGGCGGCTCATGACCGTGCCGATGGGTGTCTTCATGATGTCGGCGATTTCCTGATAAGCGAAGCCCTCGACATCCGCGAGGTACACCGCCAGCCGGAAATCCTCCGGAATCGCCTGCAACGCGTCCTTCACGACGGATGCCGGCATGTGATCGATCGCTTCGGCCTCAGCCGAGCGACTACTCGACGCGGTGGTGGACTCCGCGCCTCCGAGCTGCCAGTCGTCCAGGTCGTCTATCGTGCCCTGGTACGGCTCGCGCTGCTTCTTGCGATACGTGTTGATGTAGGTGTTCGTCAAGATGCG
>DMUE01000252.1:6489-7257 GCA_003476465.1 Microbacterium sp.
CGCGACGTCGACCTCGTTCTCGGGCTGCTCGTCCATCGCGTCCCAGTCTAGGCGCGACAGCACAATCTCCCCGTCCACGGGCAGAATCCGCCCTGCCGCGGGCAGTGGCACCACCCCTGCGCATTCCACAGTTCGAATCATCGGGTCCTCTCGAGGCTCGATAGGGTAGAACCTGATGACACCGCCCGGCTATTCCCCGCATCCTGACGAGCCGTCCGCAGAGGCTCCTCAGCCCGTGCCGTGGCGCGCGCCGCTGGCCCTGTCGCCGCTCGATGCACGCCTCTCCATTCCCGGGTCCAAATCACTGACGAACCGAGAATTGGTGCTCGCCGCACTCGCCGATGGGCCCTCCCGGATAATCGCCCCGCTGCATTCGCAGGATTCGGAACGGATGGTCTCGGCCCTGCGCACACTCGGCGCCCGGATCGAACCGGCGCCGGGAAAGGGACCGTTCGGCGATGACTGGATCGTCACCCCTCCGGCACCCTTCGGTGAGGGCGGTGATATCGACTGCGGCCAGGCGGGTACCGTGATGCGGTTCGTGGCGCCGCTCGCCGGGTTCGCGAACGGGGACGTGCGCCTCACGGCCCACGAGACGGCACTGCACCGCCCCATGGGCGAGCTGATCCGGGCCCTCCGCGACGTCGGGCTCGACATCGACGACGGCGGGCACTGGTCTCTCCCCTTCGTCGTCCGCGGGCACGGACACGTCCGCGGCGGGGAAGTGCATATGGATGCCTCGCGCTCCAGCCAGTTCGTGTCGGGCCT
>DMUE01000252.1:7342-7478 GCA_003476465.1 Microbacterium sp.
TCACGGGATGGCCTGCTCATTCGGCCCAGCCGGGCGCCCTCCTCGGCGATCTGCTGCATCGGGCCGGCGCTCGTGTGACGCGGCGCGGCGGAGCGTTCACCGTCTCGCGCACGTCGCCCCTGCACGGTTTCGACGT
>DMUE01000229.1:0-7132 GCA_003476465.1 Microbacterium sp.
CTGCTTGTTGGTGTCGCCGGAGTCCCAGTTGGCCTTCTGGTTGATGATCGTGTCGATCGCGATCGCGGTCTTGCCGGTCTGCCGGTCGCCGATGATCAGCTGCCGCTGGCCGCGGCCGATCGGGATCATGGCGTCGATCGCCTTGATGCCGGTCTGCATGGGCTCGTGCACCGATTTACGCTGCATGACTCCGGGCGCCTGTAGCTCGAGCGCGCGGCGACCCTCGGTCGCGACCGGGCCGAGGCCGTCGATCGGGTTTCCGAGCGGGTCGACGACGCGACCCAGGTACCCGTCACCGACGGCGACCGAGAGCACCTCACCGGTGCGGGTGACCGAGTTGCCGGCCTCGATGCCCGAGAATTCACCGAGAACGACGACACCGATCTCGTGCTGGTCCAGGTTCAGGGCGAGGCCCTGCGTGCCGTCCTCGAACGTCACGAGCTCGTTGGCCATGACGCCGGGCAGGCCCTCGACGTGGGCGATGCCGTCCGAAGCGTCGACGACCGTGCCGACCTCGGTCGCGGCCGCCCCCGAGGGCTCATACGCGGCGGCGAAGTCCTTCAGCGCGTCACGGATGACGTCGGGGCTGATCGATAGTTCTGCCATTGTCTTCCTCTGTCTTGAGAGTGCTGTCTGATGCGGGGCTCTCGCTCCGCGGTCCGCACGGGGTGCGGGAAATCTCGGTTCAGCCCGCCAATCGCTGGCGGAGTTCCGCGAGGCGGGCCGCGACCGATGCGTCGATGATGTCGTCCGCGATCTGCACGCGCAGTCCTCCCACCACGGAGGCGTCCACGACCGTGTTGAGCGAGACGTCTCGGCCGTACTTGGCGCTGAGCATCCGGATCAACTGAGCGGCCTGGGCGTCGGAGAGCGGCGTCGCCGTCGTGACCGTGGCAACCGTGCGGTTGCGCTGGTCCGACACGATCCGCATGGTACGGGACAGCGCCTCACGTACACGACGCTCCCCCGGCTGCTGCACGATCGACGACACGATCAGCGCCGTGGCCGCGCTGACGCGACCGCCGAGCAGCGTGTCGACGAGAGCACCCTTCGACGGCGCGTCGCCCAGTCGGCTGCCAAGGGCGAGTTCGAGCTCGGGATTCGCCGTGACCGTCCGCGAGAAGGAGAACAGCTCGCTCGCGAGGTCGGCCGTTTCGTCGGCGATCGCCGCAACACGGATGGCCAGTTCTTCTATGCCTGCGACGAGATCTGTCGCCGACGACCACCTCTGCTCCACCGCGATCGAGAGGAGTGTGACGGTCGCAGGCGCGAACGCTGCGCCGAAGACATCCGTCACGACCTGCCGACGGGATGCCGTCGACGCCGAGGGATCGGCGAGCGCTCCGCTCAGGTGAGACGACGACCCGATGACCCGCGCCGCCTGGAAGAGCTGCCCCGCCACGGCGAGGTCGAGGCCCTTCGCAGTCGCGAGCTCGGCGTTGGCCGCCTGCAGTGCCTGAGTGGTCGCGCTGCCCATTACTCGGCCTTCCCCGCAGCAGCCGTTTCGGATGCCTCGAGTTCGGCCAGGAAGCGGTCCACCACCGACTTCGCCTTGGCGTCGTCGGAGAGGGTCTCCCCGATCACGCCGCCGGCGAGATCCAGCGCGAGCGTGCCGACCTCGGACCGTAGCGATACGAGAGCGCTCTGGCGCTCCGCCTCGATCTGCGCCTGAGCGGTCGAGGTGAGACGAGCGGCCTCTGCGGTCGCTGCGTCCTTCGCCTCGGCGACGATGCGCTTACCGTCGTCGCGGGCGGCTTCGCGGATCTCGCCCGCCTCGCGGCGGGCGTCGGCCAGCTGCGCCGTGTACTCCTGCAGCGCAGACTCTGCCTGCTTCTGGGCTTCGTCGGCCTTGGCGATGTTGCCTTCGATCGCGGCAGAACGCGCGTCGAGCAGCGCCGTCATCCGCGGAAGGATGACGCGCCAGAACACCAGCAGGATGACGACGAAGCAGACCGCCGACCAGACGATGTCATAAATCGCCGGAAGCAGCGGATTGGGCGCCTCGCCCTCGCCTACAGCGGCGAGAGTGACAAGAGCGTTCAGCATCCTGTCTCCTTACGTGTGGGTCCGATGACTCAGGCGCCGAAGATGAAACCGGTGGCGATACCGATGAACGCGAGCGCTTCGGTGAACGCGATACCGATGAACATCAGAACCTGGAGTCGTCCGGCAAGCTCGGGCTGGCGAGACACGCCCTCGATGGTCTTGCCGACGACGATGCCCACGCCGATGGCCGGGCCGATCGCGGCGAGGCCGTATCCGACGGTCGCGATGGAGCCGGTGACCTGGGCGAGAACCGTAGTTGCGTCCACGGGTATGTTTCCTTTCGGTGAGGGGCGGCGGTTGCCGACCCGATCAGTGCTCTTCCGCTACCGCGAGCTGAATGTAGACCGCGGAGAGGATGGTGAAAACGTAGGCCTGGAGCAAAGCCACCAGGATTTCGAAGAGGGTGAAGACGAGACCGAACGCGAGAGTTCCGACGCCGAGCAGCGACCAGAAACCGCCGAGCGAGAAGATGAAGAACTGCGTCGCCGCGAAGAACAGCACCAGCATGAGGTGCCCGACGATCATGTTCATCAGCAGACGCAACGTGAGCGTGACTGGGCGGATGATGAACGTCGAGAGGAACTCGAGCGGGATGATGATGATGTAGAGCGGCCAGGGCACGCCCGGGGGCATCAGCGAGTTCCTGAAGAAATTGCCGGGACTCTGGCGAACACCCGCGTAGATGAACATCACGTACGCCACGACGGCGAGCAGGAGCGGCATCGCGATGACGCTCGTGCCGGCGATGTTCAGGAACGGGATGACGCCCGTCATGTTCATGAACAGGATCAGGAAGAAGAAGGTCGTCAGGATCGGCAGGAACCGGTCGCCGTCTTTGCGTCCGAGCAGGTCGTGCGCGATGTTGACGCGGACGAAGTCCAGGCCCATCTCGACAACGCTCTGGAAGCGGCCGGGCACGACCTGCATGCGACGGGTGCCCGCGACGAAGACGACGATCAGAACGACCGTGGCGAGGATCTGGATCAGGTTGATGCGGGTGAGCGCAAACCAGGTCCCCTCGAAAAGGACGGCGTCAGGGAAGAACTCCCAGATCGTCGGTGGATGGAATCCACCATCGTCGGTGCTTGCGGTGGCGATCAATGTCGCGGCTTGAGTCAACTGCGCTGGCTCCAGCTTCGGGGGCACCGATCAAGACCGATGCGACGGGAATGGGGAAAGTCAACCGCGGGGGTGCACGTCACTGTGTATCGGTAAGACCGCCGAATATCTCTACGGCGTCCGTCACGAACCTCAGTTCGATGCACGGCCCAGGGGAACGTCTCAAACACTATCAAGGATCCGGTCTCGTCACGAATCCGCGGACGGCTTCGTGATGCTCTCCGGCGTCTCAGGGGCAGCGCTATCCGCCGGCAGCGACACGTCGCTCACGTAGGGCAGGCGCATCCGCAGCATCACGATCACATCGACGCTCAACGACGCCACGACCCCGGCCGTCAGTCCGACGAAGAAGATCGGCGGCACGACCCAGTCCTGGCCGCGCAGGAGCACGAGCACGACGATGAAGACGACGAATTTCAGCAGCCATCCGCCGAGGACGATTCCGAAGAAGATCGGGACGAACAGCGGATCGCCGAACCACCGGTTTGCGATCAGGATGCTCGCCGCGGTGATACCGAGGAACACGGCGGCGGTCAGGACGCCCGCCAGCGCACTGAAGGATCCCTCCGCCTGCGCGAGGAGATAACCGACGATCGCCCCGAGAACGGCGAGGGCGCCCGTGAGCAGCCCTCCCCAGCGCAGCACCGCGGTGAGGATCGGCGTGCTGCTGAGGGAGCGGGGGGTCGGGGCGGGGTCGGTCATGGCAGTTCCTCCACGGGGGTGAGAATTTCGTCGGGGCCGCGCGTGTCCGCGTCGCGACGACGGCGGCGAGAGGGCATGAACGTCAGCACGAGGCATGCGGCGACCCCGACGACGGCGAAGCCGACACCGATCCAGTACGAGAGTTGGTTGCGTTCCGCGATGAACATCAGCAGCACCGCGAAGCTGATCACGGCCGTCCACGCGTAGAAGATGAGGACCGCGTCGCGGTCGCTGTGCCCCATGTCGAGCATGCGGTGGTGCAGGTGCTTGCGATCCGGCGAGAACGGGCTCTTGCCCGCGTGGAGTCGCCGAAGCACCGCCATGCCGAAGTCGAGCAGAGGCAACAGCACGACGACGATCGGCAAGACGATCGGGATGAACGCACCGAGTAGTTGCGAGCGACCGATGTCCTCGGGATCGAGCGCGCCGGGCGGGATCGCCCCCGTGATCGCGATCGCCGAGGTCGCCATGAGCAGCCCGAGCAGGAGTGCGCCCGAGTCGCCCATGAACAGCTTCGCGGGGCTCCAGTTCAGAGGGAGGAATCCGAGGCACGTGCCGACCAGCGCGGCCGCGATGAAGGTGGCGAGCGAGAAGTTGCTCGTCGCGAATTCACGCAACAACAGGTAGGAGTAGACGAAGAAGACGCCGTTCGCGATGAGGCAGACGCCCGCGACGAGCCCGTCCAACCCGTCGATGAAGTTGACCGCGTTCATCACGACGACGATGGAGAAAACCGTCAGGGTGAAACTGACCCAACTCGACCCGACGGTCAACCCGCCGATCGGCAGCGAATAGATCTGCAGTCCCCCGAGTCCGGCGATGAGGCCCGCGGCGAGAAATTGGGCGCCGAGCTTGATGAGCCAGTCGAGGTCCCAGAGGTCGTCGATGACACCGACGACGACGATCAGCAGCATCGCGCCGAGGATCGCGTAGATCTGCTGCGGGGACGACCAGAACGGGCTGAAGAAATCGTTCGCACGCGACACCAGGAACGCCGCGAGGATCCCGAAGAACATCGCAACGCCGCCCAGACGCGGCGTGGGCGTCTTGTGCACGTCGCGCTCGCGGATGCCGGGATACAGCTTGAACCGCATGCTCAACTGCCAGACGGCCCAGGTGAGCCCGAACGTCAAGAACGCGGTGAAGAGGATCGTGAAGATGTACTGCTTCATGCCGCGGCATCCGATTCGAGCGCATCGCCGAGGATCTCGCGCAGGCGCTCGAGCGGAACCGCACCCTCACGGAGCACGCGCACGCGTGCGTCCTCTTCGTGCCCGCTCAGGGCGGTCGCGTCGACTATCGTCGATGCGACCCCCGTGGCGGATGCGCCGTCGTCGAGATAGACCCTGACGCTGCTGCGCAGCATCGCCTCGGCATCGAGAACGGATGTCGCCGCCGGCCGTCCGGTGAGATTCGCGCTGGAAACGGCCAGGGGCCCCGCATCCTGGATGAGTTCCAGAGCCACCCGGTGATCCGGCATCCGTACCGCGACGGTTCCGTTCGTCTCGCCGAGATCCCACGCGAGGGAGGGTTGACTCGGGAGGACGATCGTCAGGCCGCCGGGCCACAGCTCCTCGATGAGTCGCTCGACCGGCTCGGGCACCTCCGTGACGAGGGCCGCCAGCATCGGAGCCCCAGACACGAGCACGGGCGGCGGGGACTGGCGACCCCGGCCCTTCGCGGCGAGGAGTCCCGAGACAGCGGCCGGGCTGAAGGCGTCCGCAGCGACACCGTACACAGTGTCGGTGGGGAGGACGACGAGTTCGCCGCGCGCGATCGACCGGCGTGCGTGCCGCAGGCCGGCGAGGAGCTGCGCCTCGTCGCGGCAGTCGAAGATGTCGGACATGTCCCGCCAAGTCTACGGCGGGGCATCCGGGTTGCCCTTCCGGTCAGGGCCGCAGCGCGGTGGTCGCACGGTCGCGCATGGTCAGATCCGGATGCGTCGCGGCGGCCCGCCAGCCGTCGGCGGCGAGAATCTCACGCACGCCCGCGCCCTGCCACTCACCGTGCTCGATGACGACCGTGCCGCCCGGGTGGACGAGCCGCAACGCGGCGCGACTGACCCGGCGCACCACATCGAGACCGTCGGGACCGCCGTACAGCGCCGCTTCGGGGTCGTGAAAGCGCACCTCGGGATCGCGTGGGAGAGCACCGTCGGGTACGTACGGAGGATTGGACACGACGACATCCACCGTCCCGTCCAGCTCCGGCAACGCCGTGTCGAGATCTCCGTGCACGATTCGGGCATTGCTCGCGCCGACGTACTCGGCATTGCCCCGCGCCCAGATGAAGGCATCCGGCGACTTCTCGACGCCGTACACCCGCGCGTGCGGGACCTCGTTCGCCAATGCCAGCGCCAGTGCCCCGCTCCCCGTACCGAGATCGACCGCGATGGGAGCCGGGGATGGCACCGCATCGAGCGCGTCGATGGCGAACTGAGCCACGATCTCGGTCTCGGGCCGGGGCACGAAGACACCCGGGCCCACCCGCAGCACCAGGCGGCGAAACGGTGCGAGACCGGTGAGGTGCTGCAGCGGAACACGTGCAGCGCGGCGCTCGACGAGGGAGGCGAGGGTCGAGGCCTCCGCCGCCTGGATCGCGTCGCCGCGGATGCCGGCGGCCTGCACTCCCCCGCGGCTCGTACCGAGAACGTGCGCGGCGAGCAGCTCGACGTCGACGCCGGGATCGGCGACGCCCGCCACGGCGAGTCGGTCGGCGGCCTCCCGCAGCACGATCGAGAGCGGGCGGGAGGACACGGGGTCTTCGGAGAGGCGCATGAGCGCCCCCACGTTACCGCGGGCCACCACCCGGAGGGCCCGTCCGCGGATTCGTCACAATCGCGCCGAGTCCGACACGCCTCGCCTAGGCTCGTCGGAGCGGGTCGACGAGGACAGCGAGGTTCGTCCCATCCCGCTTTCCCCGTGAAATCCCGTGACACCCCGAAAGGCACGCCCATGGCCGGCATCCACCCCGACATCACCTCCGCGTTCGGAAACACCCCGCTCGTCCGCCTGAACCGGGTCACCGAGGGCCTCGGCGGCGTTGTGCTGGCGAAGCTGGAGTTCTACAACCCGGTCTCGAGCGTCAAGGACCGCCTGGGCATCGCGATCGTCGATGCGGCCGAAGCATCCGGCGAATTGAAGCCGGGCGGCACTATCGTGGAGTCCACCAGCGGCAACACGGGAATCGCTCTCGCGATGGTCGGTGCCGCACGGGGGTACAAGGTCATCCTGACGATGCCCGCCTCCATGTCGAAGGAGCGCCG
>DMUE01000229.1:7144-8259 GCA_003476465.1 Microbacterium sp.
GCGGAAGAGATCCTGCGCGACACGGACGGCGACGTCGGCTATTTCGTCGCGGGCATCGGCACGGGTGGAACCATAACGGGCGTGGGCCAGGTGCTCAAGGAGCGTGTCCCGGGCGTGCAGGTCGTCGCGGTCGAGCCGGCCGACTCCCCCATCCTCACGAAGGGCCATCCCGGCCCCCACAAGATCCAGGGCATCGGGCCGAACTTCGTGCCAGAGATCCTCGATCGCGACGTGATCGACGAGGTCGTGGACGTCTCGTTCGAGGACACCCTGGAGGTCGCCCGCACGGTCGCCACCGACGAGGGCATCCTCGTCGGCATGTCGAGCGGTGCCGCCATCTGGGCCGCCCTGCAGATCGCCGCCCGGCCTGAGGCTGCCGGCAAGAACATCGTCGTCATCGTCCCGTCGGCCGGCGAGCGCTACCTCTCGACCGCTCTGTACGAACACCTGCGCGAGGCCTGACATGCGCGTAAGTTCCGTCTGGCGGACGGTCCGGGAGGATGTCGCGGCCGCTCGCCTGCGGGATCCCGCCGCGCGCGGCGACCTCGAGATCGCGCTGCTGTACCCGGGACTCCACGCCGTCTGGGCCTATCGCATCCACCACCGGCTGTGGGTGCGGGGCGCGAAGTTCCTGGCACGCACCCTGTCACAGGTGACGCGCTGGCTGACCGGGATCGAGATCCACCCCGGAGCGCGGCTGGGCAGCCGCTTCTTCATCGACCACGGCATGGGGGTCGTGATCGGCGAGACCGTCCAGACCGGCGATGACGTGATGCTCTATCACGGCGTGACTCTCGGCGGCCGGCAGCGCGAGGGCGGCAAGCGCCACCCCACCCTCGGCGACCGCGTCGTGGTCGGCGCCGGTGCGAAGATCCTCGGACCGGTCGTCATCGGCGACGACTCGGCGATCGGCGCCAATGCCGTCGTCACCCGCGACGCCCCGGCGAACTCGGTGCTCGTCGGCATCCCGGCGAAGGCGCGCGCGCGTCGCGCGGGCGAGGACATCCACGAGCTGCTCACCGCCCCGGAGTACTCGATCTGACGAATCCGGGCGCCGCCGACTCGGACCGATCCACCTGACCACTACCCGCATGATGGTCGCGCTGACCGCGGCG
>DMUE01000060.1:0-364 GCA_003476465.1 Microbacterium sp.
TCGCGGGACTCATCGGCATCCAGCTGGGGTGGCTCGGCTGGGGGAGCGTGGTCGTCGGCGCCTTCGCCGCGTTCCTGCTCGGCGGCGTGTTCGGCGTCGCGCTGCTGCTCGCGCGGCGGGCCGGACGGCGCACCGCGATCCCCTTCGGGCCGTGGATGCTCGCGGGCGCCTGGGTGGGAATCATTCTGGGCGAGCCGATCGCCCGCTGGTACATGGAACTTCTCGTCGGCGCCTGAGCGCCGAGAGACAGGAAAGGGAGAACGACGATGGCACGGACGATCGTGGGTCTCGAGATCACCGAAGAGAGCGTGCGCGCTGTGGAGGTGACCTCCGGCCGCACCCAGACGCTGGTCGCAGCGGGCGA
>DMUE01000060.1:379-2645 GCA_003476465.1 Microbacterium sp.
CTGCCGTTCCAGGTGCAGGATCTGCTGCCGGTGCCCGTTTCGCAGGCGGTTCTCGACTTCTACCCGTTCGCCGAACAGGACGGTCAGGTGCACGGCCTGCTCGTCGCCGCCGTCGCCGAGACGATCGAGGCGCTGATCAGCACCCTCGCGAAGGCCAAGCTCTCGGTCGATGTCGTCGACCTGGTGCCGTTCGGCCTCGCGCGCGTCGCCCGACGCCTGGGCCACCCCGGTGAGGCGACCGCGATGGTGCACGTCGGCGATCACACCAGCTACGTCGTGGTGTCCGTGGACGGTCTTCCGCGCTTCGTGCGCATCATCCCGATCGACATCCCCACCGCCGCCGTGCGAGCACGTGCCGAGTCGCTGCCGGGGTCGGTCACCAGCGAACAAGAGCTGGCGCTCGCCGGTTCCGCCGCCCTCACGGTGGCCTCCCGGCCACGATCGGTGCTGCGCGCCGAGGCCGCCGCCGCGCCGGCCGTCGGCGACCTGGCCGACCGCGTGCGCAGCACGCTGGCCTTCTACCGCAATCGTCCGGGCGCCGCACGCATCTCGACCGTCTGCGTCAGCGGCGCGGGCATGGCGGCCGAGGGGATGCGGGGCGAGCTCGCCCGTGTGCTCGACATCCCGCCGCGTACCGTGACCGCCTACGCGATCCTGCCGACCGAGGGTCTGCCGGCCCCCGCCATCGACCTCGACCTCAACCTCGTCTCGACGATGGGTCTGACTCTCGGGGAGCTCGACCGATGAAACGCACGACTCCCGCCATCGTCACCGGGGCGCTGCCGCGCGTCAACCTCATGCCCCGCGCCGAGATCGAGCGCCGCGAGCGCACGACCCTGGCCCGGCGCTGGGGCATCGGCCTGCTCGCGGTGGTGCTGGTCGTCATCCTCGCCGTGACGGGCGCATTCCTCCTCAAGTGGGCGGCGCAGCAGCGGCTCGCCGCCGATCAGCTGCGCACCACCCAGCTGCTCACCGAGCTCGCGAGCCTGTCCGAGGTCAGCCAGGCCCTGCAGCTGCGTGCCGAGCTCAACGGTTTCCGCGCGGACGCTATGGTGTCTGATCTGTCCTGGAGCGAATTGTTCGCCGATCTGGCCGGCGCGCTGCCGGGCGGTGTCGCCCTCACCGGCTTCGACCTCACCACGGGGGCGGCTCCGGCCACCGAGGACCCCGCCACCGAGGTCGGACTCGCCGGAACGCTCGAGCTGCGCAGTGCGACCCCCATCGACATCGCCCCGGCGGTCCGGGCCCTGCGTCAGGTACCCGGCGTCACTGAGATCGACCCGCTGGAGGTCACCTCCCAGCTCGAAGGCGGAGAGCAGCGCACCTACGTCTATCGTCTCGACGCGACCTTCGATCAAACCCTGTACAGCGGGGACTTCGCCGAGGAGGCGACCGGATGAACATCCCCAAGCAGTTCGTGAATCTGATCGGAGCTGTACTGGCCGTGGCGATCGCCGCCGCCGGGATGCTGCTCGTCGCCGTGCCCGTGTGGACCGAGTCGAGGAGCATCACGAACGATGCCGAGCTCGTCGCAGAGACCAACCTCGGCTACGAGGTGCAGATCGCCTCGCTGCGCAAGAGCGAGGCCGGCATCGACGACATCCAGGACACGGTAGAGGAGCTGCGGCGCGAGATCCCCGCCGAGCCGCGCCTGGACGAGGTCTTCGAGATCATCGCCGCTGCGGCGGCGGACACCGGCGTCGCCCTGGTTTCCGCGACAGCCGGGGACCGCGTCGCCTGGGCGCCACGGGCCGCCCTGACCGCCACCGCCACACCCGGCGAGGTGTCCACCGAGGGTACTGAAGTCACCGCGCCCGACCCTTCGACCGACGCATCCGACCCGTCGACCGACGCATCCGCCCCCTCGACCGACACGCCGGGCACCGAGACAGCCGTCCCCGGTACGACGACCGAAGGGGAGGGCGCGGCCGCCGTGGGCCCGCAGACCCAGGTCGACTTCACGATGACGTTGACCGCGCCCACCACCGAGGCCGCACAACGCTTCATCGACGCACTCGGGGACGGCCCGCGCCTGATTTCGATCGGGCATTCCGCTCTGAGCTCCGGCGCGACCGGCTACGACCTGACGGTGAACGCGCTCGCGTTCGTCCGCACCGAGAACTGAGGCCCCCGATGTCCGACATCCATGCGCTCGATGCCGTTCTGGCCGCCGCGGCATCCGCTCGCGCCTCCGACGTCCACCTCACGGCGGGACGCCCGGCCCTCATGCGCGTCGACGGCGATCTGTCGCCGATCGCCGGCTATG
>DMUE01000060.1:2669-6526 GCA_003476465.1 Microbacterium sp.
GTGGCGCTCCGCTTCATCTCCACCCGCGTGTCCTCCCTCACAGAACTCGGCGCCCCTGCCATAGCCCGCGACCTCGCGCTCAAGCCCCGCGGTCTCGTTCTCGTGACCGGTCCCACCGGATCGGGCAAGTCCACGACACTCACGGCGATGGTCGACATCATCAACAGCACGCTGCCGGCGCACGTCATCACGATCGAGGACCCGATCGAGTTCCAGCACACCAGCCGGACGGCCCTCATCCACCAGCGCGAGATCGGCTCCGACACGGCGTCGTTCTCGGAGGCGCTGCGGCGGGTGCTGCGACAGGACCCCGATGTGATCCTGATCGGCGAGCTGCGCGACGCGGTGTCGGTCTCGACNNNNATCGCCACCGAGGTGCTGGTCAACACCCCGGCCGTGGCGAACATGATCCGCGAGAACCAGATAGCGCAGATCTACTCGGCCATGCAGGCCGGATCGGCTCTCGGCATGCACACCTTCGATCAGGACCTCAAGCGCCTGGTCGAAGAGGGCACTGTCGCCGAAGGCGTCGCACGCACCAGCGCCGTGGACCCCCGCAGCCTCGACGGTGTGCGGGTGCGTCCGCGGGACCTCGACGCCGAGGCGTGGATGACGCATTCGGGCGAGCGCCACCTCGCCGGCTGGGGGAACTGAGATGCCGTTGATTCAGGAGTATTCCTACCGGGCCGTGGACGGAACGGGAGGCGCGATCGTGAAGGGCACGATCGAGGCGGCGAGCGAGAACGCCGTCGTGTCGAAGCTGCGCGTGCAGGGACTGACACCGGTCTCGGTCGCGCCCGTGTCCAAGACGGGATTGAATCAGGACGTCTCGATCCCGGGACTGCGCAAACGGGTCAAGGTCGACGAACTCGCCATGCTCTCCAAGCAGATGGCGGGATTGATCAACGCAGGACTGCCGCTCATGCGTACCCTGTCGATCCTGATCGAACAGACCGAGGGCAAGCAGCTGCAGCGTGCGCTCGTCGTCGTGCACGCCGACGTCGAATCCGGCTCCGCGCTCTCGGTCGCCCTCGGCAGGCATCCGGATGTCTTCCCGCCGCTGATGGTGAGCCTCGTCCGGGTGGGCGAGACCGGAGGATTCCTCGGCGAAGCGCTGACATCCATCGCCGACACCTACTCCAACGAGGCGGAGCTGCAGAACAAGATCCGAACGGCGACGACCTACCCCCTCGTCGTGCTCGTGATCGCGATCGTCGGTGTGCTCGTCATGGTGACCTTCATCGTCCCGATCTTCGAGGGCATGTTCGCGGGAATCGGGTCGGAACTGCCGCTGCCCACGCAAGTTCTCGTCGTGATGTCTGACAACATGGTGTGGATCCTGCCCGTGCTCGCGGTGCTGGCGCTCGCCGGGTGGGTCTGGTGGACCCGCAACCGCACGACCGAGCGGGTGCGCAGAGTGGTCGATCCCCTCAAACTCAAGATGCCCGTGTTCGGGCCGCTGGCGACCAAGATCGCCGTCGCCCGGTTCTCGCGCAACCTCTCCATGATGCTGCACGCCGGTGTTCCGCTGATTCAGGCGCTGGCGATCGTGGGCCAGGCGTCGAACAACTACGTCATCGAGCGGGCCGTGGACGACATCCAGGACTCGATCCGGCAGGGCCGCTCGTTCGCCGTGCCCCTGGCCAAGGCCGCCGTCTTCCCCACGATGGTCTCGCAGATGGTGTCGGTGGGGGAGGAGTCCGGAACTCTCGCCGAGATGCTCGCGAGCATCGCCGATCTCTATGAGAACGAGGTGCAGACCGCGACCGACCAGCTCACCGCGACGATCGAACCCGTGCTGATCGTCGGCATCGGCGTGATCATCGGCGGCATGGTCATCTCGCTCTACCTCCCGATCTTCTCGCTCTACGGCGAGCTCGGCCAGTCCGGCTGATCACAGAACCCGGCGGCGTGCGTCGCTCTCCCCTTCGCACGTCGCCGGTACGGTTCCCGGTCGTGTCACGAGGCACGGCCGGGAACACTTTTCCCGGTGAGCGCTCAGACCGAGACGCGCAGTACCTCTTCGATCGTCGTCAGTCCCTGCGCGACCTTGCTCCAGCCGTCGTCGCGCAGCGACACCATGCCCGCGGCGAGCGCGACCTGACGCATCTCCGTGCCGGTTGCGTGGGTGACGACGAGCTCCTCGAGCTCATCGGTCAGCGTCATCACCTCGTGCAGGGCGATGCGGCCGCGGTATCCCGTTCCCGAACACGTCGGGCACCCGGCCGCGCGATACAGCTGTGGCGGGGCGGCGGGGTCGTGCGGAAAGCCGATGGAGGTCAGCAGTTCGCTCGTCTCGGTGAGGGGGGCCTTGCACTGGGTGCAGAGACGGCGGGCGAGTCGCTGAGCGACCACGGCCGTCAGGGCGGTGGCGACGAGGAACGGCTCGCAGCCGATCTCGACCAGGCGGGTGAGAGCACTCGGCGCGTCGTTGGTGTGCAGCGTCGAGAGCACGAGGTGTCCCGTGAGCGACGCCTCGATCGAGATCACGGCCGTCTCGTGGTCGCGGATCTCGCCGACGAGAACGACGTCGGGATCGCTGCGCAGGATGGAGCGCAGCGCCGCGCCGAACGTCAGGCCGGCACGGTTGTTGACCTGCACCTGGTTGACCCCCGCGATCCTGTACTCCACGGGGTCTTCGACGGTGATGACGTTCACCCGGGAATCGGAGACGTCGCGCAGGGCGGTGTAGAGCGTCGTGGACTTCCCCGACCCCGTCGGCCCTGTCACGAGCACCATGCCGTGGGGGCGATGGATCGCCTTTTCGAAGCGCCCCAGATTCCCGGCCGACATCTGCAGGTCGCCCATCGCCATCGACTGCCCGGTGTTGTCGAGGATGCGCATGACGATCTTCTCACCCCACACCGTCGGCAAGGTGGCGACGCGGAGGTCGATCTGCCGGCCCTCATGATGAACCGAGAGCCGGCCGTCCTGCGGGCGGCGGCGCTCGGCGATGTCGATCGAAGACATGATCTTCAGACGGGAGATGATCCCGTCTTGGCTGCCGCGGTCCGCGCGCTGCATCTCGTGCAGCACGCCATCGATGCGGAACCGCACAGTCAGCTGGTGCTCGCCCGGCTCGACGTGGATGTCGCTCGCACGGTCGTTGATGGCCTGCGCGATCAGGAGGTTCACGAACCGCACGATCGGGGCGTCGGCATCCTGATCGTTCAGGGTCTCTGTGAAGGAGACCATGGGCGTCTGGTTCGTCTCCCCGATCTGCTCGGACAGATCGCTCAACTCCTCATCGGAGCGCAGGTACCGTTCGAAGGCCTGCTGCAGCGCGTCCGCGGCGACCGCGACGGGCTCGACCCGCAGGTCCGTGATGCTGGTGACGTCGTCGACCGCGATGATGTCGGATGGATCGACCATGCCGAGGATGAGCTGCGCCCCCACGCGTTCGAGCGGCAGCACCCGGTAGCGGCGGCTGAGGGTTCCGGGCACGAGGGCCACGGTCTGCGGGTCGAGGACCGCGCCTGAGATATCGACGGCGCGCGTGCCGGTGTGCGCGGCAACGGCCTGGGCCAGCTGCCACTCCGACACGATCCCCTGGTCGACCAAATGCCGTTCGAGTTCGTCCGTGTCCCCGAAACGCGCCACCGCGGTCGTCATCTCCGCAGCGCTCACAGCGCCCGTGAGCACCAATGTCTGATAGATCCCACGCACCCTGTTCACACCTCTCCCGCGCTACTTCATCCTAGGCGGGCCGCACTCCCGGAGGCGGGAGGCGACGAGCATCCGATCGGGTCTGCGACGCCGGATCGCCCTGTGCGGGTGTCCCGGCCGTTTCCGCGCTGATATCCGACGCCCGGCGTGTCAACCCACTGCGCCGCCTCGCCGTGCGCGATTACTCTGGC
>DMUE01000125.1 GCA_003476465.1 Microbacterium sp.
CACGACGGCATGTCGATCGGTGCGATCACCGACGTCGGGATGCTGTTCCTGCGCAATCCCGATGGCATCAGCCACCACCCCGACGAGGCGGTCAGTGCAGCAGATGTCGCGCTCGGCATCCGTGCGCTCGCGGAGTCGGTGCTGCACCTCGCCGCCGAGCCACGCTGACCCGTTTCGTCTCGCTGCGCTCGCCCCCGGCCAGAGGACTTCGGCGCGATAGGCGGAAAGATCCGCGCCGCACGTCCTCCTCTCGCGCCGAAGCCCTCCCGCCGCGCGCCGCCGAGAGCGTGACCCCGGCGCAATCTTCGTGTAATCAACATCTCGTACGGTCGAACCATGTCGCTCCTCGTCGTCAACGCCCGCCTGATCACGATTCCCGCGGGATCGGACGATCCCGGATACATCGAGCGCGGGTGGATGCGTGTCGAAGACGGCCGCATCGCGGCGATCGGAGCGGGTGACCCGCCCGATGCCGCGGCCGACGAGGTGCTCGACGTCGACGGCGCGTTCGTCGCGCCCGGCTTCGTCTCGAGCCACAGCCACCTGTTCACGAGCGGCCTGCGCGGGCTCGGCGTCGCCGACACGCTCTACGGCTGGTGCGATTCGATGCTCGGCATGACCGCACACGCGACCCCCGACGACATCTACTGGTCGACGCTGCACGGCGCCCTCGACTTCCTCGGCAACGGCGTCACGACGGCCTACAACTTCACCGACCCGCAGCAGGCCTGGGAATCGATGGTGGACGGCAGGCGCGTCGGCAACGCGCCCCTGCGCGGCATCGACTACCACACACGTCAGGCCGACGGATGCCTCGACGCAGGGCTGCGCTTCGTCGACTCGATCGGCATGGACGTCACCGCCGGCGCAGACGACGAGATCTTCGCGCGGTTCGAGGCATCGGTCGCCCACACCCGGGAGATGGACCCCGACTTCGCGCTCGGCGCCTCGATCATGGGTCAGGTGCAATGGTCGCCGCGTCCGGAGGCGGCCGAGCTTGAGGTCGAGGCGATGCGCCGCTTCGGCGTGACCAACCAGGCGCATCTCCTCGAGTCGCCGGAGGCGGTGCCGCTGCAGCAGTCGAAGTTCGAGCTGTACCAGGATGCCGGGGCACTCGGCCCCGACATGATGTTCGGGCATTTCATCCAGACCACGCCCGAGATCATCGAGCAGGCCGCCGCGGGTGGGGCGTCGATGTCGTGGCAGCCCGCCTCGAACGGGCGTCTCGCCTCGGGCACCGCGCTCGTGCCCGAGATGCTGGCGAGGGGCATGAAGGTCGGCATGGGGCTCGACGACCAGGCCTGCACCGACGTCTCGGACCCCTGGCAGAACATGCGGATGGGTCTGGCGATGCAGCGCGCCCGCACGAAGGACCCGCTCTCGATGATGCCCGAGCTGGTGCTGAGGCTGCACACGCTGGGATCCGCGGAGATCATGGGCGTCGCCGATCGTGTGGGCAGCCTGGAGGTGGGCAAGTTCGCCGACTTCGTGGTGGTCGATCCGCGCCGCCCGGATGTCGGACCCCTGTGGCACCCCGTGCGCAACTATGTGCTGTCGATGAGCCTGCGGAACCTGGTCGGGGTCTATGTGGGCGGGGTGCTGGCCTCGCGCGGCGGGGAGTCGATGAATCCCTTCGCGGCCGAGGCATCCGTCCGCGTGCATGCGGACCTGCCCCGTGTGGCGGAGCGCCTCGGGCGTCATCCGCACTGACGTCGATCTCACGTGCGCCGGGGCGGTGCTGATCCTCACCGTCGCGGCACGGGGCCGGGCAGAGCACGATCCCCCAGGTGTAACGGCGACGAAACACGGCGCCAGTGTTCGTGAAATCTACATCCCCTAGCGTCACCCTTACCGCGCACGGCCGAGGCCCTGGGGCCGAAGCGCGCATGACCCGAGTGCCAACCCGTCCGATCTGGAGACACAGCACATGACATTCCGTTTCACTACCGTTCGCCGCCGCTTCGCCCTCGCCGGTGCAAGCTTCGCCGTTGCAGCCCTCGCCCTGACGGCCTGCTCGAGCGGAAGCGGATCCGACGCTTCGGAGTCGCCCGCCGGTGAGGAGGGGTTCGGCGACCTCACTTTGCAGCTCAGCTGGATCCTCAACGAGGAGTTCGCGGGCGAGTACTTCGCCGACTCGAACGGCTACTACGAAGAGGCCGGTTTTTCCTCGGTCAACCTCGTTCCCGGCCCCTCGACGGGTGTCGCTGAGCTGGTCAGCGGCTCAGCCGACATCGCGCTGAGCGACTCCGTCTCTGTCGGGGCCGCGATCGCCAACGAGGACGCCCCCCTCAAGATCATCGGCGCGACGTTCCAGGCCAACCCCTTCACGATCCTTTCGCTGGCGGCCGGCGGTGATATCGCGACGCCGGAGGACCTGATCGGCAAGCGCATCGGCGTCCAGGACTCCAACACGACGCTGTTCAACGCGTTGCTGGCCGCAAACGACATCGATCCGTCCGAACTGACGATCGTGCCTGTCCAGTACGACCCGGCGCCGCTGATCAACGGTGAGGTCGACGGTTTCGTCGCCTACCTGACCAACGAGGCGATCTCGGTCGAGATGGAGGGCCTGCCCACGACGAACCTCCCGTTCGCCGAGAACGGCCTGCCGTTCGTGGCCGAGACGTTCACCGTCACGGACGAGCAGATCGCGGACAACCGCGAGATGCTCAAGGCGTTCCTCGTCGCTGAGATCAAAGGCTGGACGGACGCCCTCGCCGACCCGCAGGCGGCCGCGGACCTGGCCATCGAGACGTACGGCGCCGACCTCGATCTCGACCCGGCCAAGACCCTCGCCGGCGCGGAGGCGCAGAACCTGCTGATCGTCTCGGACGAGACCGAGGAGTCCGGTCTGTTCACGATCTCAGAGGAATTGCAGTCGATGACGATCGAAAGCCTGGCCGGTGCCGGGATCGAGCTCGAAGCCGGCGACCTGTTCGATCTGAGCCTGCTGGCGGAAGTCTACGAAGAGAACCCGGAACTCGTCGCCTACGCGGACTGAGCTCCTCACCCCAACGGAGAGAATCCCCTGTGACCGATATGGCCACTCAGACCGGTGCCCAGGCGACGAGCCTGGGCACCGGCCTGCAGATCACCGACCTGAACAAGGTCTTCAGCGTCGGACGCAAAACCGTCGTGGCGCTGCAGGCAGCCGACCTGCACACCGAGCAGGGCACGTTCCTCGCCCTGCTCGGCCCCTCGGGGTGCGGCAAATCGACGATTCTGCGCATCCTCGCCGGTCTCGACGAGCCGACGAGCGGCACGACCCGGGTGGACGGCAAGAGCCCGAAGGAGCTTCGCCGGGGCAACGAACTGGGGATCGCGTTCCAGGACTCGGCGCTGCTGCCCTGGCGCAGCGTCCAGTCCAACATCCAGCTGCCCTTCGAGGTGGCGGGAAAGCCGGTCGACAAAGACTACGTCCGAGAGATGATCGCGCTCGTCGGCCTCACGGGGTTCGAGAAGGCCAAGCCCGCCCAATTGTCGGGGGGGATGCGCCAGCGCGTGTCGATCGCGCGGTCGTTGATCATGAAACCATCGGTGTTGCTGTTCGACGAACCCTTCGGCGCCCTCGATGACATGACCCGGCAGAAGCTCAACCTCGAGCTCTTGCGGATCTGGACCGAGAAGCCCGCCACGACCCTTCTCGTGACCCACGCCATCTCGGAGGCGATCTTCCTCTCGGACCAAGTGGCCGTCATGAGCCCCCGCCCGGGCCGCATCAAAGAGGTGATGACGATCGACCTGCCCCGCCCGCGAACGCCGGAGATGATGCGCACCCCGGAGTTCCACGCCTACGTCGACCAGGCCTCCGAGCTGCTCTTCGGCGAGGGAGGGGCCGCGGCGGATGACCACTGACGCCGCGCCCCCGGCATCCCCGAAACCCCGCGCCATTCTCTGGGAGGACGTGCATCTGCCCGCCTGGGTCACGGGCGTGATCGGCGTCGTCGCGATCATCGCGCTGTGGTGGATCCTCGCGGCCACCGTCTTCTCGAACGTCGGACCCGGCGGCGTGCAGGCGATTCCCACGCCGCCGCAGGTTGTGGCCGAATTCTTCGCCACGGGCTGGGAGTTCTACGCGCGGAACTTCGGAGTGACGTTGACGGAAGCCGGCATCGGATACCTCTGGGGCAACGGGCTGGCGCTGGTACTCGCCGCGCTGGTGCTGATCGTCCCGCGCCTCGAAGGTGTCGTGATGCAGATCGCGATCATCACCTACTGCATCCCGATCGTCGCGCTCGGCCTGCTGCTCATCGTCATCGTGCCGATTCCGGAATCGGGTCAGCCCTCGACGACGGCGGTCTTCCTGGCCGCGCTCAGCTGCTTCTTCACGACTGTCGTCGGCGCCCTGCTGGGGCTGAAGGCGGCCGACAAGTCCAGCCTCGATCTCATCACCGTCTACGGCGGATCGCGCCTGACGCAACTGCGGAAAGTGCGCCTGATCGCATCGCTTCCCGCCATTCTCAACGCCCTGCAGATCGCTGTTCCGGCGGCCTTCCTCGGCGCTGTGCTGGGTGAGTTCTTCGGGAAGATCACCGTCGGGGTGGGGCCGGCCATGATAGCCGCGCAGCAGGCGTTGAACTCCGCCCGCGTCTGGGACATCGCCCTCGCCTCGGGCGCCGTCGCTCTCCTCGGCTACGGGCTGCTGGGGCTCGTGTCGCGGGCGATCGCTCCGTGGTCGAAGGGGGTATCGCGATGAGCGACACGATCACCTCACCGACCTTGAGCGTCCCGGGCGCGTCCGAACAGTTCGGCAAGCTCGAGCGGGAGATGCGCCGGGAGGTGCGCGCATCGACGATGCGCGCGCTGGGGCGGAGCATCCTGACGTTCGTGCTCACGATCGTCGCGGTCGTGATCATCTGGGTCGGGTCGTTGTGGGTCTTCCAGATCTCGCCGTATGTCGGCAAGGGTCCCCTCGATGTCTGGAACTTCCTGGTCACCGTTCCCAGCGCGGCGGCGAACCGTGAGCAACTGTTCGGTCAGCTCTGGGTGACCCTCGGGCACTCGCTCATCGGGTTCATCGCCGGGCTCGTCGTCGCGCTCCTGGTGGCGATGCTGTTCCAACTCAGCAAGGGTGTCGAGCATGCGCTCATGCCGATGGCGATGCTTCTGCGGTCGGTGCCGCTCGTCGCGATGGCGCCCGTCATCATCCTGATCTTCGGGCGAGACATCGCCTCCGTCGCCGTGATCGGGGGGATCGTCGTGCTGTTCCCCGCGCTCGTGAACATCGTCTTCGGCCTGAAGTCAGCGTCACCGCAGATGAACGACCTCGTGACCGTTTACGGGGGCTCGTCGTGGACCCGTCTGCGCAAAGTCGCCCTGCCGAGCTCCTCACCCGAATTCTTCGCGGCCGTCCGGATCTCGGTGCCCGGCGCGATCACCGGCGCGTTGCTGGCCGAGTGGCTCGCCGTGGGCGGCGGTATCGGAGGGGCCGTCGGCGGATACATCGCGGGCGCGCAGTTCTCGGCGGTCTGGACAGCCGTCGTCCTCGTCACCGGCGCCGCCCTCATCCTCTACAACATCGTTCAGATCTTGGAGTCCGTGGCCCTCACCCGTCTGGGTATGGGCAACCGCGCCTGAACCGCCTGCCGCGCTCGCGGCCCGTCTCCATCGTTGGAAAGGACACCATGCCCGACCCCCTCGCGCTCACCGCGTTCGCCCACGGTCTTCCCAAGGCAGAGCTGCATCTTCACCTCGAGGGCACCCTCGAGCCCGAGTTGAAGTTCG
>DMUE01000231.1 GCA_003476465.1 Microbacterium sp.
CTGCCCAGTGATGCCGAGCCGAACCTGGTCTCCGGGAGCACCGCCGACATCCCGGTGATCTTCATGACTGCCTCGTCCGCCGACCAAGACCTGCCGGCGCTGTCCGCGACGCTCAGCGACACGGTGGTTCCCCGCCTAGAGGGAATCGAAGGCGTGCGCTCGGCTTCGGTGTCCGGCGGCGCAGTGCAGCGCGTCGTGATCACCCCTGATCAAGCCGCTGTCGCGGCGAGCGGACTGAGCGTGCAGGCGATCTCCCAGACGCTGCAGGCGAACGGCATGACGCTGCCGCTCGGTTCGGTGCGGGACAACGGTGCACTGGTTCCCGTACAAGGGGGCACGCCGGTCTTGTCCACCGACGACATCGCCGCGCTGCCCCTGCCGAGTGAAACGCAGCGCGGTGGCGTCGTGACTGTTGGCGATGTCGCGACCGTCGACCTGGTCACAGAGGAGCAGACCTCGATAACGCGCATGAACGGCGAAGAAGCCCTGTCGATCTCGATCACCGCAAATCAGGGGGGCGATGTCGTCGCAATCTCGCACGACGTCACGGCCGCGGTCACCGAGCTGAGCGACGGGGTCCCCGGGCTCGAGCTGACGATCGTGTTCGATCAGGCACCATTCATCGAAGAGTCGATCGAACACCTCGCCATCGAGGGTCTGCTGGGACTGCTGTTCGCGATCATCGTGATCCTCGTCTTCCTGCTTTCCGTGCGCGCGACGGTGGTCACGGCGATCTCCATCCCGCTGTCGGTCCTGGTCACCTTCATCGGACTGAACCTCGGTGGCTACTCGCTGAACATGCTGACGCTGGGAGCGCTGACGATAGCGATCGGACGCGTGGTGGACGACTCGATCGTCGTCATCGAGAACATCAAGAGACACCTCTCATACGGGGAGGAGAAGGTGCACGCGATCCTCGCGGGCGTGCGCGAGGTGGCCGGGGCAATCACATCCTCGACGCTCACGACGGTGGCCGTGTTTCTGCCGATCGCCCTGGTCGGCGGCCTGGTCGGAGAGCTGTTCGCTCCATTCGCACTGACCGTGACGATCGCAATGCTCTCGTCGCTGCTGGTCGCGCTCACGATCGTGCCGGTGCTGTCGTACTGGTTCCTGCGCCAGCCGAAGGACGTCGGCGACCCCGAGACGGTGCGCGCCGCGGCTGAGGAGAAGGAGCACAAGTCTTGGCTGCAGCGCGGCTACAAGCCGATCCTTCGAGGCACCCAGAAACATCCGGTCATCACGCTCGTCGCCTCCGGCCTGCTGCTGGTGATCACGGTGTCCCTCGTGCCGCTGCTGAAGGTCGACTTTCTGGGCAGCACGGGCCAGAACATGATCATGGTCTCTCAAACGTTCCCGGCAGGGTCCGACCTCGAAACGATCTCCGAGGGCACACGCGACGTCGAGGACGCCCTGCTAGAGATCGACGGCACCGAGGACGTCATGCTCATGGCCGGCTCGGGCGGCGGCGCCGCAGGGGACTTCTCGGCCCTGCTCGGCGGTGGCGGGGGCACGGCCACCTTCATCGTGAACACCGACCCCGACGCAGACCAGACGGCGTTGAAGGACGAGGTGCGCGCACAGCTCGCGCGGATCGACGGGCCGGGCGAGTTGAGCGTGTCGGATCCCGCCGCGATGTCTGGCGGCTTCGGTGGCTCGGTGGATGTCGTGGTCAGCGCCGAGAATGAGGCCGATCTGGCCGCAGCGGCCGACGAGGTCTACGCTGCCCTGGAGAACACTCCCGACGCGACGGAGGTCGCCAGCGACCTAGCGCCGGCACAGCCCATCGTCCAGATCGCGGTCGACCGCGCCGTCGCGATCGAGAACGGATTCACTGAAATCCAGTTGCTCGGTTTGGTGGGCAGCATCCTGTCACCGCAGAGCGTGGGCAACGTAATGATCGACGATGAGGAGTACAACATCTTCATCGATGCTGCTCCGGCGCCGCAGACCGTAGACGAGCTCGCAGCGATGCTCATCCCCACCGCCGCCGGCATCATGCCGCTGACGGATCTCGCAACCGTCGAAGAGGTCACCGTCCCGACCTCCGTCACCCGCGAGGAGGGCAACCTCATCGCGACAATCTCGGTGACTCCCGCCGAAGGCCAACTCGGTGTTGTGACGAGCGAAGTGGAAGAGCGCATTCAGGACATCGACTTGCCGTCCGGCACGGCGGCCGAAGTCGGCGGTCTCGCCCAGACACAGCAGGAATCGTTCCAGCAGCTCGGCCTGGCGATGCTCATTGCGATCGCCATCGTTTTCCTCCTCCTGGTCGCGACGTTCCGCTCGCTCGTGCAGCCGCTCATCCTTCTGGTGTCGATCCCGTTCGCCGCGACCGGGGCGATCGCGCTGCTGCTCATCACCGGACGCCCGCTGGGCATCCCCGCGCTCATCGGCATGCTGATGCTGATCGGCATCGTCGTCACGAACGCCATCGTGCTCATCGATCTGGTCAACCAATACCGCAAGCAGGGTCAAACCGTGCGCGATGCTGTCTTCAACGGGGCCCGCCAGCGACTGCGCCCGATCTTGATGACCGCGCTCGCGACGATCTTCGCCCTGATCCCAATGGCGCTGGGAGTCACCGGCTCAAGCGGGTTCATCAGCCAGGATCTCGCGATCGTCGTGATCGGTGGGCTCATCTCCTCCACCGCGCTGACACTCATCCTGGTTCCGGTGCTCTACCTGATATTCGAGCAAGGGCGGGAGCGGGCGAGGGCGAAGCGAAATACCGATCAGACCGCTACAGACGGGGATCGAGACGATCTGTACCCGGCGACCCCCGGCGAAGCGCACAGCCGCTAGACCGCGGGGCCCCGCGAGGGCGCCCACGGAAGCATTCATGTGTGCGCGACGTGGGCGCCGACGGGGCGGGACGAGCGTCGTTTTCCGCGTGGCTTCGCCGGCCGGTCAGAGAATCGGCTTTCCGCCCGTGACCGCGATCCGGGCGCCGGAGACGTAACTCGCCTCATCCGACGCGAGCATCACGTACACGGGTGCCAGTTCGGCGGGTTGCGCGGGACGGCCCAGCGGAACCTGCTGCCCGAAGCTCTCCACCTTCTCCTCGGGCATCGTCGAGGGGATCAGCGGGGTCCAGACCGGTCCCGGGGCGACACTGTTCGCGCGGATGCCGCGTTCGGCGAGCAGCTGCGCGAGCGAGGCCGTCATGTTCGCGATAGCCGCCTTGGTCGCGGCGTACGGCAGCAGAGTCGGCGAGGGCTGGTCGGAGTTGACCGAAGACGAACCGATGATCGATGCCCCCGGCTTCAGGTGCGGGAGGGCTGCTTTGACGAGGTGGAAGTAGGCGCTGACGTTTGTCGCCCAGGTGTGGTCCCACTCGTCGTCCGTCACTTCTTCGAGCGTCGGGTGATCCATTTGGAACGCCGCGTTACTCACGAGGATGTCGAGCCGCCCGAACTCCTCGACCGTGGTGGCGACGATCTCCCGGCAATGAGCGGGCTCGGCGATGTCGCCCGGTAGAAGGATCGCCCGGCGGCCAGCACCCTCGACGAATTCCTGAGCCTCCCGCGCGTCGGTGTGCTCGTCGAGATAGCTGATCGCGACATCCGCTCCTTCACGGGAGAATGCGAGCGCGACGGCCTTGCCGATCCCGCTGTCCCCTCCGGTGATCAGCGCGACCTTGCCGTCGAGTCGACCCGATCCGCGGTAGCTCGATTCGCCGTAGTCCGGCTTCGGGTCCATCTCCTGATCGGTTCCGGGTACCGGCTGTTGCTGGGCTGGCTGGTTCATGGGATACCTCCTGCTCATCTGGTTGAGACTTCGACTCCAGCGCCGCTCGGCCGCTCGAGCAGCGGGCTTGACATTCCCGGTGCTGCCGCATAGGCATCGGGACGGTCTCGTCGAAGTGCTGTGGGGGTGCGGGATCGGCACGACGTGTGCCGGTTTGAGGCACTCGGCGAAGCGGTTGACGAATGTCGTGACCGCGTGTGCGCCCGCCCGGGAACCACGATGACCGCAGCGGCGAGGGGCCGGACGCGGAGTTCCCCCGTCCCCTCGCCGCGGTCGGCCGGCTTACTTATCGCTGAGCTTGTCCTTGATGACGCCGGTCGCCTTGTCGATGAGGTTCGGCTTGGCATCCGTGCCGAACAGGCGCGGGTCGGGCTGGGTGGGCGGAGGCATCGGAATGCTCCGCTCGGGGCCATCGAGGTAGGTGAACTCGCCCTTTCCATCGGGGGTCGGTCCCGAGGCCCAGGAACCCTCGGATGCGGCAGCGCCGTCCGAGAAGTTGATGTACTGGTAGCTCGCCTCCCGGTGCTCTTGTGAGAGCGGGAAGTTGATCGGCACGGGCAGGTCCTCGACGCCCTCGTCACGCAGTTCCTGGGCGGCCCTGATCCACTGGTTCTGATGCATGGTGTCGCGCGCGAGGAGGAACGACAGCAGACTTCGGACTCCCTGGTCGTCCGTCATGTTGTAGAGGCGAGCCACCTGGAGCCTGCCCTGCATCTCGGCATTGGCGTTGGCGGTGAAATCGGCCAACAAGTTGCCGCTCGCCGTGATGTAGGAGCCCTGCCACGGGTTTCCGTTGCTGTCGACAGGTCGAGCGCCGGCGCCGGCGACGATTGCGTGCTGCACGTCCATGCCTCCCATGACGGCCCCGAGCACCGGGTCGGACGCGGCGGCGGCCTGGGACTGCTCGACCGGCGCCTTCTCGAGTAGCTGCGCGATCATGATCGCGAGCATCTCGACGTGCCCGAACTCCTCCGCCCCGATGCCGTACAGCAGATCGCGGTACTTGCCGGGGATATGCGCGTTCCACGCCTGGAAGCCGTATTGCATGGCCACGGTGATCTCGCCGTACTGTCCGCCGAGCACCTCCTGCAATCGACGCGCGAACACTGCGTCCGGCTTGGCTGGGCTGGCGGAGAACTGCGTCTCCTGCTTGTGAAAGAACATCGACACACCTCTCATTTGCGTCACGCCGCCATCCGGTCGGCGTGGGGAAACGCTAAGAGTCGCCCGGCGGCTCCGTAACGGGGCTACCCGTTCGCATCCTGCACGCGTATGCTCCGCTGGTCCATCCCGCCCCTGTCGGTCCGCAAAGAGAGCGACGCGATGCCAGGGGTCACGCGGGCACTACGCCGCTCTTCATCCGAATGTCAATGGAGGTGACGACGGTAAACCATGGCCCTATCGTCCCGGTATGAAACACGTGACGTTCGGGGAGAAGTCCCTCCTCATGGGAGACGATGCGGCGGACACGCTGCTGGAATACGCCCGCCTGGTGGCGGACAACGACCGGGCCGATACGGTCACCTTGCACGCGGTGAGCCCCGACGGCAACACCGTCGAGGCCTCATTCCTCTTGGATACCTCAACCATCCTCATGGTCGAATCCACCAACTCCAACATGGAACCGCCGGACAACAGCGAGATGCTCGCCGACCTCCGCGACCGCATCGACGCCGTGACCCGACCGGTCGTTGCGAAGGAGGACTCCGACTGGACGGGCCTGGACTACGACCTGCCCGACGTCACCTAAGTTGCGCGGGCTGATGATGCCGACCAGGTCGTGCCCGTCGATGACGGGGAGCCTACGCACCTGGTGGTCCTGCATCACACGCAGGGCTTCGCGAACATCGTCGTCGGCACCGATCGTCACCGGCTTGCCCTCAGCGAGCGAGCCCGCCGTGGTCGTCTTCGGGTCGCCACCCTCAGCAATGCACTTCATTACGATGTCACGGTCGGTGAGCATCCCCTTGAGGAGCTTGTCGTTGCCGCAAATCGGTAGCGCCCC
>DMUE01000013.1:0-800 GCA_003476465.1 Microbacterium sp.
TAGCACCCGAAGCGGTGGACGCAGGTCCGATCGCCTTCGTGCGCGATGGTGATCTGATACGGGTCGATATCGCAGCTCGCACTCTTGACCTACTCGTCGATGAGGCTGAGCTCAGCTCCCGCCGCTCTGGCTGGGAACCGTTGCCCCCGCGCTACACCCGAGGCGTTCTGGCCAAGTACTCCCGACTCGTGCGCTCCGCCGCGGAGGGCGCGGTCACGGGATAGCCCGCGTCCGACGACGCGGCGTGTCGTCGGTTCCCACCGGCGATTCATCACAGTCATTCCGATCGCAAGGATTTTCACCATGCCCGCCGAATCTGCTACGGCCATTCCCCGGCCGCCCGCCAGCACCGCCTCCGCGCTCGTGCTCACGGGTGCGCAGGCGGTCGTCCGCTCGCTCGAGTTGCTCGGCGTCACCGACGTCTTCGGGCTGCCGGGTGGCTCCATCCTGCCCGTCTACGACCCGCTCATGGACTCCACCGCGCTCCGGCACATCCTCGTGCGGCACGAGCAGGGCGCCGGACACGCCGCCGAGGGGTACGCCTCGGCGTCCGGGCGCACCGGCGTGGCGATCGCGACATCCGGTCCGGGCGCGACCAACCTCGTCACGGCCATCGCCGATGCCTACATGGACTCGGTGCCGATCGTCTGCATCACCGGTCAGGTGTTCAGCACGCTGATGGGGACGGATGCCTTCCAAGAGGCTGACATCGTCGGTATCACGATGCCGATCACGAAGCATTCGATCCTCGTCAAGCGCGCGGAAGACATCCCTGCCGCAATCGCTGCGGCGTTCGAGAT
>DMUE01000013.1:822-2845 GCA_003476465.1 Microbacterium sp.
TGCGACTCGCTGAGGCCACGGGTGTCCCCGTCGTCACGACGCTGATGGCGCGCGGCGCGTTCCCCGACTCCCACCCGCAGCAGCTCGGCATGCCCGGCATGCACGGCACGGTTCCCGCCGTGCTCGCGCTGCAGGAGGCTGACCTGCTCGTGTCGCTCGGTGCGCGATTCGATGACCGCGTGACCGGCAAGGCCGCCCTGTTCGCCCCGCACGCAAAGGTCGTGCACGTCGACATCGATCCGGCCGAGATCGGCAAGATCCGCGCCGCGGATGTTCCCATCGTGGGTGATCTGCGCGAGGTGCTGATCGACCTCGATGGCGCGTACGCCGCCGCGGCTGCCGAGACGACCACGGACATCACCGAGTGGTGGTCCTACCTCGAGGGGCTGCGCGAGGAGTTCCCCCTCGGCTATGCGCCGACGACCGATGGCCTGATGTCGCCGCAATACGTGATCCAACGGATCGGTGAACTGACCGGCCCCGAGGGCATCTACGCCTCGGGTGTGGGACAGCACCAGATGTGGTCGGCGCAGTTCATCAAGTACGAGCGTCCGAACGCGTGGCTGAACTCCGGCGGCGCCGGCACGATGGGCTATGCGGTCCCCGCCGCGATGGGCGCGAAGGTCGCCGAACCCGACCGGGTCGTGTGGGCGATCGACGGCGACGGATGCTTCCAGATGACCAATCAGGAGCTCGCGACCTGCACCATCAACAACATCCCGATCAAGGTCGCGATCATCAACAACTCCTCGCTCGGCATGGTCCGCCAGTGGCAGACGCTGTTCTACGACGGCCGGTACTCGCACACCGACCTGAACACGGGCCACGACACCGCACGCGTTCCGGACTTCGTCAAGCTCTCCGAGGCGTACGGATGTCTGGCGATCCGCGTCGAGAAGGAGGAGGACGTNNCACGTACTGAGCCTCCTCGTCGAGGACAAGCCGGGGCTTCTGACCCGCGTCGCCGGTCTGTTCGCCCGCCGCGGCTTCAACATCGAGTCCCTCGCGGTGGGCGTGACCGAGGTGCCGGGTCTGTCGCGCATCACGGTCGTCGTCGACGTCGACGAGTTGCCGCTCGAGCAGGTCACCAAGCAACTCAACAAGCTGATCAACGTGATCAAGATCGTCGAGCTCGACTTCTCGACATCCGTGCAGCGCGAGCACATGCTGGTCAAGGTCCGCACCGACAACTCCGTCCGGTCCAACGTGATCGAGGTCGTGAACCTGTTCCGCGCGTCGGTCGTGGACTATTCGACCGACGCTCTCGTCATCGAAGTGACGGGTGACCACGGCAAGATCGAGGCATTCCTTCGCGCCGTCGAGCCGTTCGGTGTCAAGGAGCTGGCTCAGTCCGGCCTGCTCGCCATCGGTCGGGGCGGCAAGAGCATAACCGAGCGCGTCCTGCGCGGCTGAGCCGCGGCATCCGTCTTCATCACGCAAACAAGGAGAAACACACCACCATGGCCGAGATCTTCTACGACTCCGACGCCGACCTTTCGCTCATCCAGGACAAGAAGGTCGCGATCGTCGGCTACGGCTCCCAGGGTCACGCGCACGCCCAGAACCTGCGTGACTCGGGTGTCGAGGTCGTCATCGCCCTCAAGGAGGGGTCGAAGTCCGCCCCGAAGGCCGAGGAGGATGGATTTCCCGTCATGTCGGTCGCCGAGGCGGCCGAGTGGGCCGACCTCATCATGGTCCTCGCGCCGGACCAGCACCAGCGCGGCATCTACAAGGATGAGATCGCGCCGCACCTGACCGAGGGCAAGATCCTCGCCTTCGCGCACGGTTTCAACATCCGCTTCGGCTACATCGACGCGCCCGACGGCGTCGACGTCATCCTCGTCGCCCCGAAGGCGCCGGGCCACACGGTGCGCCGCGAGTTCATTGCGGGCCGCGGCATCCCCGACATCATCGCCGTCGAGCGCGACGCCTCCGGGCAGGCCTGGGACATCGCCAAGGCGTACGCCAAGGCCATCGGTGGCACCCGTGCCGGTGTCATCAAGACGACCTTCACCGAAGAGAC
>DMUE01000044.1 GCA_003476465.1 Microbacterium sp.
CAGCGGCACCGTCCACCACGACGCGTCGAGGGGCGACGCCTCCACCTGGACGGTGATTCCGAGGGCACGGCCCGCGGCATACAACGCCAGTCCGGGAACGCCGATCACGACCATGAGCAGCAGGCCGCGCCCGAAGTCCCCGCCGAAACGGCGGAAGTCCAACCCGACGCGTCGGAAGGCGGACAGGCCCGGCTCCCACAGCAGCCAGATCGCCAGCGCCACGGGCACCAGCGCGAAGAACTGCGACAGGAACTGATAGAGCACCGGCCAGAATTCGGACGCCCCCGCCCCCGGGTTGATCGATGTCGACTGCCGGGCCAGCGACTCCTCGCGTTCCAGAGCCTGCAGCAGCTGCAGCACGGAGTAGAGCGCCGACCGTCCGACGGACAGTGCCAGCACGATCCCGATCTCGAACCAGAGACGGGTGCGCCCGGCGCGAAACGAGGAGCTGACACCATCCACTTCGTCAGATTGCCACAACAACGTCCGTTCGAGTTAAGGGTAGGTAACAGTTCTGCTCATGATTTGGAGCAATCGGATCAGGGTGCCTAGGGTTTCTCTATCCGCCCAGCCTCACGACGTGACGCTGCGCGCAACAGCACCTTTACAGGAGGACAAGTGAAGCGCAATAAGGTTGCCCTCTCGGGGCTCGCGCTCCTCGCCGTCGGAGGGCTCACGCTCGCCGGGTGTGCGAGCGACGACGACTCGGGCGACACCGGTGGTGGCGGCGCAAGCGACGCGATCATCACGACGAATGGTTCCGAGCCGGAGAACCCGCTCATCCCCACCGCGACGAACGAGGTCGGCGGCGGAAAGATCCTCGACGCGATCTTCGCGGGCCTGGTGGCCTACGAAGCGGACGGCACCCCGGTCAACGACATGGCCGAAGAGATCACCGTCGATGACCCGCAGAACCTGACGGTGAAGATCAAGGAAGGCCAGACCTTCACGGACGGCGAGGAAGTCACCGCCGACAATTTCATCAAGGCCTGGAACTACGGAGCGCTGGCCTCCAACGAGCAGCTCAACAGTTACTTCTTCGAGGACATCGAGGGCTTCAGCTACGACGAGGACTCGGAGCTCACCGGCCTCGAGCAGGTCGACGACTACACGTTCACGATCGCGCTGAACAAGCCCGCCTCCGACTTCGCGCTGCGTCTGGGCTACTCCGCCTTCTATCCGCTGCCGGACGTCGCNNGACGACGCGTGGCAGCACGACGTGCAGATCGACCTCGTGAAGAACCCCGACTACGAGGGTGTGCGCGAGGTGCAGAACGGTGGGCTGACCATCGTCTTCTACGCATCGCAGGACGCCTCGTACGCCGACCTGCTCGCGGGCGAGGTCGACGTCGTCGACCAGATCCCGACGGGCGCGCTCGCGACCTTCGAGTCGGACCTCGAGGACGCCGGTGGCACCGCTGTCAACCAGCCCGCCGCCGTCTTCCAGTCCTTCACTGTTCCCGAGTACCTCCCGCACTTCGCTGGCGAAGAGGGCAAGCTTCGTCGCCAGGCCTTGTCGATGGCCATCGACCGCGCGCAGATCACCGACGTCATCTTCGAGGGCACCCGTACCCCGGCGAGCGATTTCACCTCCCCGGTCATCGCGGGATGGTCGGATTCGCTCGAGGGATCCGAGGTGCTCGCGTACAACGAGGAAGAGGCACAGGCCCTGTGGGCTGAGGCNNCCCGGTCTGTACAACTTCCTCGGACCGCTGTACGCGACCAACGCGGGCTCGAACGACGGCGACTACTCCAACCCCGAGTTCGACGCGTTGATCGCCGAGGGCATCTCCTCCACCGACCCGGATGAGGCCAATGAGCTGTTCCAGCAGGCGCAGGAGATCCTGCTGCAGGACCTGCCCGCCACGCCGCTCTGGTACTCGAACGTGACCGGCGGTTACACCGACGAAGTCGACAACGTCGAGTTCGGGTGGAACTCGGTTCCGCTCTACCACGACATCACCAAGGGCTAACTCCCGATCTCACTCGCGAGGCGGTGACGGGTACCCGTCACCGCCTCGCGACATGTTTTCGAGGGCTCGCGCTCGTCCCCTCGAGGCGGCACGATGCTCGTAGCGGATTCGGCTCGCCGACCAGGTGCGCTTGGGTCCCGTATCCGGAGGGAGTGAGGGTGCTCGCGTACATCCTCAGACGACTGCTGCAGGTGATCCCCGTCTTCTTCGGGGCGACCCTGCTGATCTACTTCATGGTTTTCGCCATGCCGGGGGACCCGATCCTCGCCCTCTTCGGCGACAGGACCCCGAACCCCGCTCTCCTGGCGCAGATCCGAGCGCAGTATCACCTCGACGACCCGTTCCTGGTGCAGTACTTCTACTACATCACCGGCGTGCTGCAGGGCGACTTCGGTGTCAGCTTCTCCGGGCAGCCGGTCGGCGAGATCCTGATGCGTACCTTCCCGGTGACGGCACGGCTCGCGATCATGGCGCTGGCGATCGAGTTCACGCTCGCCATCATCATCGGCACACTCTCGGCGCTCCGCAAGGGCAAACTGTTCGACAACGCCTCACTCGTCGTCGCCCTGGTCTTCGTCGCCGTGCCGATCTTCGTGCTCGCCTTCCTCGCCCAGTACTTCCTCGCGATTCAGCTGGGGTGGTTCCGGCCGACGGTGGGAGCGCGGAACGGATGGCTCGACCTGCTGCTCCCGGCCATCGTGCTGGGTGTGAGCCTGTATGCCACGAGCATGCGGCTGATGCGTGCGTCCACCATAGACACGCTGAATCAGGACTGGGTCCGCACCGCGTACAGCAAGGGGCTTCCGCGCCGCCGCGTCGTCCCTGTGCACGTCGTGCGCAACTCGCTGCTTCCCGTCATCACGAACTCCGCGACCAACTTCGGCGTGTTGCTCGTCGGCGCCACCGTCACCGAGGGAATCTTCAACGTTCCGGGTGTGGGCAACACGCTGTATGAGGCGATTACGCGTCAGGAGGGACCCACCGTGGTCTCGTTCGTGACGGTCTTCGTCGTCCTTTACGTGCTCGTCAATCTCGTTGTCGACCTGCTGTACGGTCTGCTCGATCCGAGGATCCGCTATGCCAAATGACCTGCCACCCGCCCGGCACTATGTCGCCCCCGTCGAAGACGCGACGGTTTCGGTCGACGAGGTCCGCGTCGCCCCCCGGCGCAGCAACCTCTGGCTCGACGCCTGGCGCGACATGCGTCGTCGCCCGACATTCTGGATCTCGAGCATCGTCGTTCTGGTGATCGTGATCATGGCTTTCGCTCCGACGCTCTTCACGCAGGTCCCCCCGAATTCGCAGTGCTTCCTCGAAAACAGCAACGGCGGCCCGACCTCGGGCCACCCGCTCGGCTTCACCTTCCAAGGCTGTGACGTCTGGTCGCGCATCGTCTGGGGGGCACGCACTTCGATCTCGGTCGGTCTGATCGCCACCGTGATCGGCACGAGCGTCGGCCTGATCTTCGGCGCGCTCGCCGGCTTCTACGGCGGATGGCTCGACTCTCTCCTCTCGCGCATCGGCGACATCTTCTTCGCCATTCCGTACATTCTCGCGGCGATCGTTGTCATGAGCGTGTTCTCGCAGAACCGCACGGTCTTCACCCTCGCCTTCGCGATCGGTGGTTTCGCGTGGGCGGCGACCGCACGAATCATCCGCGCGGAGATCCTGCGGGTGCGGCAGGCGGATTTCGTGATGGCGTCCCGTGCGCTCGGCCAATCGCGCTTGCGGACCCTCGTGTCGCACGTCGTTCCGAACGCGCTGCCGCCGGTGCTGGTGGTCTCGACCATCTCGCTCGCAGCGGCCATCGTCGCCGAAGCGACGCTCGCATTCCTCGGCGTCGGTCTCGGCAGCGGGACGATGTCGTGGGGCAACGACATCAGCCAGGCGCAGCAGTCCCTGCGTGTTGCGCCGATGGCGCTGATCTACCCCTCGATCGCGCTCACGGTCACCGTGCTCGCATTCATCGTGCTCGGCGAGCTTCTCCGAGATGCCATCGACCCGAAGGCGAGGGCCGGCCGATGAGCGAGCGCACCGACGGCCCGCTCCTGAGTATCCGTGACCTGACCGTTGCGTTCGGCGGCAACGAGGTGCTGCATGGGGTGAGCTTCGACATCTTCGCCGGCGAGACCGTCGCCATCGTGGGGGAGTCGGGGTCTGGCAAGTCCACGACGGCCTCCGCCATCGTCAACCTGCTGCCGGGCAATGGCCTGGTGACCGGCGGCAGCATCCGGTTGGACGGCCGCGAGCTCACGGACCTCAACCCCTCCCAGATGGAGCGCATCCGCGGGCGCGAGGTCGGCTACGTCCCGCAGGACCCGATGTCAAACCTCAACCCCGTCTGGAGCATCGGCTTCCAGGTCAAAGAGGCGATCCGGGCCAACGGTCTGGCCTCCCATCGCCAGGACGTCGAAGCCCGAGCCATCGAGGTCTTGAAGCAGGCCGGGCTACCCGATGCGGAGAAGCGTCTCCACCAGTTCCCGCACCAGTTCTCGGGCGGTATGCGCCAGCGCGCGCTGATCGGTATCGGCCTGGCGGCCGACCCGAAGCTGCTGATCGCCGATGAGCCGACCTCGGCCCTCGACGTCACGGTGCAGCGCGTCATCCTCGACCACATGGCGACGCTGACGCGCGAACGAGGCACCTCGGTGCTGCTCATCACACACGACCTGGCCCTGGCTGCCGAGCGTGCCGAGAAGATCGTCGTGATGAACCGCGGTGAGATAGTCGAGAGCGGCCCGAGCCGCGAGATCCTCGAGAACCCGCTACATCCGTACACTCAGCGTCTCGTCGCGGCGGCCCCGAGTCTGGCCTCGAAGCGCATCCAGACCCGCCCGCGTGAAGAGGCCGAGGCGAGTGCAGCGCCGGCTGCGCCCGCCATCGAGGTTCGCGACCTCGTCAAGGAGTACAAGATCCGTCTCGGTGGCTTCCGCAGCGAGCTCTTCCGAGCCGTGGACGGCGTGTCGTTCCGAATCCCGCGCGGCAAGACGCTTGCGCTCGTGGGCGAGTCCGGCTCGGGCAAGTCCACCGTCGCGAAGATGGTGCTCAAGCTCGAGGACCCCACATCGGGCGATGTGTTCGTCGACGGCCAGAATGTGGCGAAGCTGAGCGGCCGCGAGGCCTTCAAGCTGCGTCGGCAGATGCAGCCGGTGTTCCAGGACCCGTATGGCTCGCTCGATCCGCTGCGCAATATCGGCAACACGATCTCCGAGCCGCTCAACATCCACGCGGTCGGCGACCGCGCATCGCGTCGAGCTCGCGTGGCCGAGCTGCTGGATCAGGTGTCCCTCCCTCAGTCACTCGAGTCGCGCTACCCGAACGAGCTCTCGGGCGGACAGCGTCAGCGCGTCGCGATTGCGCGGGCGCTCGCGCTCAAGCCCG
>DMUE01000051.1:0-6588 GCA_003476465.1 Microbacterium sp.
CGGAACTGCGGGAGGGCCAGGAAGAAGCGGTCGAGGCACTCCTCTCGGGGAGTGACGTCATCGCGGTCATGCCCACGGGTTCGGGTAAGTCAGCCATCTACCTTCTCGCCGGCACCATGCGCCGCGGCGTGACGGTCGTCGTCTCACCCCTCATCGCCCTCCAGGCCGATCAGCTCGCCAAGATCGCGGAGTCTCCGAAGGGGCCCGCAGGCGTCGCGATCACCTCCGCACTCGGCGAGAGCGCGGTGGAGGACGCCTGGCGCAGCCTCGAGCTGGGCTCGGCGCGGTTCCTCTTCATCGCCCCCGAGCAACTAGCCAAGGACGAGGTGGTCGAACGCATCCGGTCGCTCGAGGTCGCACTGTTCGTGGTCGATGAGGCGCACTGCGTCGCGTCCTGGGGCATGACTTCCGCCCGGACTATCTGACCCTCGGCGATGTGCGGGATCGCCTCGGTCGGCCCCCCGTCGCGGCGCTGACCGCGACGGGCGCGGAGCCCGTGCGGGCCGCGACGGCGACGCCGCATCCGCGATCCTCTTCTATCGTTCGGAAGACCTCGGCCTGCGGAAGTTCTTCGTCTCTCGAACGGCAGACGAGGACCGCCTGGCGGACGCCTATGCCGCCATCGTGCGCGGAGACCCGCGACTGCCAGCGCCGGACCATGCTCGCGTACTTCGGCGAAATCCTGGACCAGCCCTGTGGCCACTGCGACACCTGTCGCACCGGCACCGGCGAGGAATCCCTCCGCTCGGCGGATGACAGGGCAGACGCGCCTTTCCCCCACGGTTCCGACGTCGTGCACGCCGAGTGGGGACCCGGGAAAGTCGTCGAAGAAGAGCCCGACCGCATCACGGTCTTCTTCGATGACCAGGGCTACAAGGTGCTCGACCTGCAATCCGTCATCGGCCGGGACATCCTGCGTGCCGCCGATCCGAACGAGACCTATTCGCGCGTCTGATAGATCGGAGCGGCGCCGTGGACGGCGTCCCCGACCCTGTGCACTCGGATGTCGTTCGTCGAGCCGATGATTCCGGGAGGGGAACCGGAGGTCACGACCACCTTGTCACCGATCGAGGCGAGGTCGTTGGAGAGCAGGTAGTCGTCGACCTGGATGAACATGCGGTCCGTGTGCGCGACGTGTTCCACGAGGGTGGACTGGATGCCCCAGGTCAGCGCCATGCGGCGGCGGATGGCCGGCTCGGGTGTGAACGCGAGCATCGGGATNNCGACGAAGTCGGCGACCTCGATGGCCGCGAGCGTTATGGCGCCTCCCTGTGTGCGGGGCTTGTTCGTGAGCTTGCCGATCCGGTCGAGCCCGTGCTCCTCGGTCGAGGCGACGATACGTGCCATCGTCTCGACGACGACCACGGGGTACTCCCCCACGCTGGTCTCACCCGAGAGCATGACGGCGTCCGCACCATCGAGTACGGCATTAGCGACATCGGATGTCTCGGCCCGGGTCGGAACGGGGCTGTTGATCATCGACTCGAGCATCTGTGTGGCGACGATCACGGGCTTCGCCATCCGGCGAGCCAGTTCGACGGCGCGCTTCTGCACGATCGGGACGGCCTCGAGCGGCAGTTCGACCCCGAGGTCACCGCGGGCGACCATGATGCCATCGAACGCGTCGACGATCTCTTCGAGATGATCGACAGCCTGCGGCTTTTCGATCTTGGCGATGATCGGGACTCGGCGGCCCTCCTCCGCCATGATGGCGTGTGCCCGCTGTACGTCCTTCGCGTCGCGCACGAAGGACAGCGCAATCAGGTCGGCGCCGATGCGCAGTCCCCACCGCAGATCCGCCTCGTCCTTCTCGGAGAGGGCGGGTACGTTGACGGCGACACCGGGCAGATTGATGCCCTTGTTGTTGGAGACGGGACCGGCGACGATCACCCTGGTCGTCACGGCGGTGTCCGTCTTCTCGACGACCTCGACCTTGACCTTCCCATCGTCGATCAGGAGGTAGTCGCCGGGTTGGACGTCGTGAGGCAGTCCTGTGAAGGTGGTGGAGACGATCTCTTTCGTGCCGGGGATGTCTTCTATCGTTATCGTGAAGATGTCGCCGACCGCGAGGTCGTGCGGACCGTCGGTGAACGTGCCGAGGCGGATCTTGGGTCCCTGCAGGTCGACGAGGATGGCGACCGCGCGTCCCGCGTCCTCCGCGGCCTTGCGCACATTCGCGAAATTCGTCTCGTGCATCGTGTGGTCGCCGTGGCTGAGGTTCACCCGAGCGACGTCCACCCCGGCGTCGATGATGGCTCGCACCGACTCGTAGGTCGAGGTGGACGGGCCGAGGGTGGCGACGATCTTGGCACGTCTCATCGTGTGATGCTCCGGAGGGTAATGAGGATCGGGATGTGTTGTGAGCGGTACCACTCGCCCGGCCCCAGGCTACGCGGGCTGCAGGCCGATGGCGACGTCGGACGGGCGCACCGGGAACGGAAGCTCGGTGGACCCCATCAGATACGCGTCGACACGCGCCGCGGCGGCGCGTCCCTCCGCGATCGCCCACACGATGAGCGATTGGCCCCGGCCGGCGTCTCCTGCGGCGAACACGCCGGGCGTGGTGGTCTGGTAATCGCCGTCGCGCTCGACAGCGCCGCGGTTGGTGAAGCGTGCACCGAGCTGTTCCGCGAGCGGAGCCTGTTCCGGACCGGTGAATCCGAGGGCGATCAGCACGAGGTCCGCCGGGATCTCGCGTTCCGTCCCGCTCTTGGGCACACGACGACCGTCGACGTATTCGGTCTCGGCGACCCGGAGCGCCCGCACCTCGCCGGCCTCGTTCGGGCGGAACTCGACGGTCGAGGCGAGGTACATCCGTTCCCCGCCCTCTTCGTGCGCGGCCGATACCTCGAAGAGTGTCGGGGTCATCGGCCACGGCTGGTCCTCTGCGCGTGCCGTGGGCGGCTGGATGCCTATCGCCAGGTTCGTCACGCTCAACGCACCCTGACGGTGCGCGGTGCCGATGCAGTCGGCGCCCGTGTCGCCACCACCGATGACGATCACGTGCTTGCCTTCTGCGGATATCTGGTGCGGCACGGTGTCGCCCGCGACGGCGCGGTTCGACTCGACGAGATACTCCATCGCGAAGTGGATCCCGGCGTGATCGCGACCTGGGATNNTACACCGCGACCGTGTGACCCGCGCGGGTCAGTTGCTGAGCGGCGGCGAGGCCGGCGGGACCGGAGCCGACGACGGCGACCGTCTTACCGGTCAGACGCTCCGGCGGCTCGGGCTCGACCCATCCGCTGGCGAAGGCCTGATCTATGATGCCGACCTCGACCTGCTTGATCGTGACAGCGGGCTGATTGATGCCCAGCACGCACGCGCTCTCGCACGGGGCGGGGCAGAGACGGCCGGTGAATTCCGGGAAGTTGTTGGTCGCGTGCAGGCGCTCGATGGCGTCGCGGCCCTCGCCGCGCCACATGAGATCGTTCCACTCGGGGATCAGGTTGCCCAGCGGACACCCCTTGTGACAGAACGGGATGCCGCAGTCCATGCATCTCCCGGCCTGGCGACGGAGCACGGCCGAATCACCGGGCTCGTACACCTCTTTCCAGTCCATTATGCGCACGGGCACGGGGCGGCGGGGCGGGAGTTCGCGCTCCGTGACTTTGAGGAAGCCTTTCGGGTCAGCCACCGGTCACCTCCAGGATGCGGGTCCAGACGACGTCGCCGTCGGGGTCGAGCCCCTCGGCGACCGCCGCCTGTCGGGTCTCGAGCACGGCTGCGTAATCGCGCGGCAGCACCCGGGTGAAGCGTGCCGCGGCCTCGTCGAGGTTCTCGAGAAGTTCGGCCGCAAGCGTGGAATCGGTCTCGGCCGTGTGCAGGCGCAGCAGGTCGCGGAGGATCTCCAGATCGCCGGAACCGAGCTCGAGCAGTTCCAGCTCTCCCGATGCGACCGCCTCGCGATTGACCAGCGTCCGGTCGAGGTCATAGACGTAGGCGGTGCCTCCGGACATGCCGGCACCGAGGTTGCGCCCCGTTTTGCCGAGGATGACCGCGAGCCCACCGGTCATGTACTCCAGGGCGTGATCTCCCACACCCTCGACGACAGCGGTAGCACCTGAGTTGCGAACGAAGAAACGCTCGCCCACGACCCCCCGCAGGAACATGCTGCCCTGCGTCGCGCCGTAACCGATGACGTTCCCGGCAATAACGTTCTGCGACGCGTCGAAGGATGCCCCGCGGGGCGGACGGATGACGATCTGACCGCCGGAGAGCCCCTTGCCGACATAGTCGTTCGAGTCGCCCTCGAGGCGCAGGGTTATGCCCGCGGGCATGAATGCGCCGAAGGACTGACCGGCCGAGCCGCGCAGATTGACCACGATCGAGCCGGACGGCAGCCCGTTCTCACCGTGCGCCAAGGTCACGCGGTTGCCCAGCATCGTCCCGACGGCGCGGGCGGTGTTCCGGATCGGCAGGTCGATCGAAACCTGGCCGCCGTGCGCGATGACGTCCTGTGCGCGTTCGATGAGTTGTACGTCGAAATGCTCGTCGAGTCTGTGTTCCTGTTCGCGCGCATTCCGCCGCGGCTCGTCCTCGGCGAACGGTGGCCCCACGAGGATCGGCGTGAGGTCCAGCCCGCTCGCCTTCCAGTGTTCCACCGCGCCGTCGACGTCCAGGAGTTCCTGGTGTCCGACGGCCTCATCGAGAGACCGGAACCCGAGCTCGGCGAGAAGCTCGCGCACCTGTTCGGCGATGAACTCCATGAAGTTCACGACGAACTCCGGTTTGCCGGTGAAACGCTCGCGCAGAACGGGGTTCTGCGTCGCGACACCGACCGGGCAGGTGTCCAGGTGACAGACACGCATCATGACGCACCCCTCGACGACGAGCGCGGCCGTGGCGAAGCCGAACTCCTCGGCGCCGAGGAGCGCCCCGATGACGACGTCGCGTCCGGTCTTCAGCTGTCCGTCGACCTGAACCACGACGCGATCACGCATTCCATTGAGCATGAGCGTCTGCTGGGTCTCCGCCAGGCCCAGTTCCCAGGGCGTGCCGGCGTGCTTGAGCGAGTTGAGCGGACTCGCGCCCGTTCCCCCGTCGTGACCCGACACGAGGATCACATCCGACAGGGCCTTCGCCACACCCGCGGCGACCGCGCCGATCCCCGACTGGCTGACCAGCTTCGTGTGGATACGTGCTTTCGGGTTCGCCCGCTTCAGATCGAAGATGAGCTGCTTGAGGTCTTCGATCGAATAGATGTCGTGATGGGGAGGCGGGGAGATGAGCCCGACGCCAGCGGTCGCGTGACGGGTTCGCGCGATCCAGGGATACACCTTCGTCGGCGGCAGCTGTCCGCCTTCACCGGGCTTCGCGCCCTGGGCGAGCTTGATCTGAATGTCCTGGGCATGGGTGAGGTACAGGCTCGTGACACCGAAGCGTCCCGAAGCGACCTGCTTGATCGCACTCCGGCGCTCGGGGTCGAGCAGGCGTTCCACATCCTCGCCGCCCTCGCCTGTGTTGGACCGGCCTCCGATGCGGTTCATGGCGATGGCGAGCGTCTCGTGCGCCTCTTTCGAGATCGAGCCATAGCTCATCGCGCCCGTCGAGAAGCGCTTCAAAATCGCGGATATCGGCTCGACCTCATCGATCGGCACCGGCGGGCGCACGCCCGTGCGCAGACGGAACATTCCGCGCAGGGTCTTCAGTTCGCTGGCCTGCTCATCCACCAGCTTCGTGTACTCCCGGAACAGGTCGTAGCGGCGCGAACGCGTCGAGTGCTGAAGCCGGAAGACGGTGTCGGGGTTGAACAGGTGCGGTGGGCCATCCCGACGCCACTGGTACTCCCCGCCGGTCCAGAGGCGCTCGTGCGCGTGAACGGCGGCGTCCTCGGGGTAGGCATAGGCGTGCCGTGAGGCGTTTTCGGCCGCGATGACATCGATGCCGACACCGCCGAGCTTCGTCTCAGTGCCCGTGAAGTAGGCGTCGACGAACGACTGCGACAGCCCCACGGCCTCGAAGACCTGCGCGCCCGCGTACGACGACACGGTCGAGATACCCATCTTCGACATGATCTTGAGCACACCCTTGCCGAGTGCGTAGATCAGGTTCTTCACGGCCTTCTCCGGGGTGATGCCCGTGATGAAAGCGGCGCGCACGAGGTACTCGACCGTCTCCATCGCCAGATACGGGTTGACCGCGGACGCTCCGTAACCGATCAGCGTCGCGACGTGATGCACTTCGCGGACGTCGCCCGCCTCGACCACGAGACCGACCTTCATGCGGGTCTCTCTGCGGATGAGGTGGTGGTGGATCGCGGCGACCATGAGNNTCGACGTGCTGGATCTTCGCGAGCTCGTCGTTATCGATCACCGGGAAGTCCAGCGTCACCGTGCGAGCGTGCTCGGGTCCCCACGACAGCAGGTTCGGCTCGGGGCCCAGACCGATGCGCAGGCTCGTGACGACCTCTTCGCGGATCGAGTCGAGCGGCGGATTGGTCACCTGGGCGAACTGCTGGACGAAGTAGTCGAAGAGCAGGCGCGGTCGCTCGCTGAGCACGGCGATGGGGGTGTCCGAGCCCATCGCGCCGAGCGGCTCGGCACCGTTCTGGCCCATCGGGGTCAGCAGGATCCGGACCTCTTCCTC
>DMUE01000051.1:6593-8898 GCA_003476465.1 Microbacterium sp.
GTGTCGACGAGGAAGATCCGTCCAGGCCGCAAGCGTCCACGACGCTTGATGCGCTCGGGGGCGAAGTCCAGCACGCCCGTCTCGCTACCGATCACAATCAGTCCATCGGTCGTCTCGGTCCAGCGTCCCGGACGCAGGCCGTTGCGATCGAGCGTCGCACCGACGAGCGTGCCGTCGGTGAAGATCAGGGCCGCCGGACCGTCCCACGGCTCCATCTGCATGGAATGGTAGTCGTAGAAGGCCCGCAGTTTCGGATCGATGTCGGCCTGCTTCTCGTAGGCCTCGGGCACCATCATCATGAGCGCGTGGGGCAGGCTGCGTCCGGTCAGGGTGAGGAGCTCGAGCACCTCGTCGAACGACGCGGAATCAGAGGCGCCCACTGTGCAGATCGGCAGCAGCGGCTTGATGTCGCCGAGCAGTTCGGACTCGAGTTGCGACTGGCGCGCGCGCATCCAGTTGCGGTTGCCGTTGACGGTGTTGATCTCGCCGTTGTGCGCGACCATGCGCAGCGGCTGCGCGAGCGGCCACGACGGAAACGTGTTCGTGGAATAGCGCGAGTGCACCACGGCCAGTTCGGATGCGAATCGCTCATCCTGCAGGTCCGGATAGAACGGCTCGAGCTGGAGCGTCGTGACCATGCCCTTGTAGCCGAGCGTTCGCGCAGAGAGAGAGACGAAGTAGGCGCCGAGTTCGTGGCGCGCACGCTTGCGCAGGCGATAGACACGCCGATCGAGGTCGATGCCCGAGAGCGCCGGGGCGCCACCTGCGGCCGGACGGGACACGAACAGCTGCTCGAACGCCGGACGCGCCGCATGGGCGAGCTTGCCGAGGTGGCGTTCGTCGGTGGGAACCTCGCGCCATCCGAGCACCACGATGTTCTCGCTGGCGGCGACGCCGGCGATCCCGGCCTTGAGCGCGTTCCGCTCGTCTTCGTCCAGCGGAAGGAAGGCCGTGCCGACGGCGTACTCGCCGACCGGCGGCAGGTCGAAGTCCACGACCGCGCGCAGGAACTCGTCTGGAATCTGGGTCAGGATGCCGGCGCCGTCACCGGTGCCCGCGTCGGAGCCGATGGCGCCACGGTGCTCAAGGTTGCGCAGCGCCGTCAGCGCCTGTGCCACGATGTCGTGGCCCGGCGTCCCGCGCAGTGTGGCGACCATCGCGAGACCACAGGCATCCTTCTCGAACGCCGGGTTGTACATCCCCTGCTGTGCTGGGAATGAGTTGCTGTCGCCGTAGTTGGGGCTCACGGCCATCTCAACCGTCCTCACTGGTGGTTCTCATGGGACGACGTCGGCCCGGAAGCATTACTTCGTGGCTACTGTGCTTGTGGCCGTTGCCCCGCTCTCGAGTTCGTTCGCGGGCGGCTCGCTCACGTCCACGAACTCAGTCGTGTCCTGCGATTGTACCCCAGCGGCCGACCCCGGCTCTGCTGAGGCGGGGTCGCGCCCCGGAAGGTACGGGCTCGGTTCGATGCCGGTGTGGCGACGCCTCTGTATGACGATGATCGCCAGCCCGACGAGGACGCCGAAGATCGCTGCCCAGACGTTCGTGCGCAACCCCAGGATGATCTCGCTCGGATCTATGCGAATCGACTCCCACACGATCCGGCCCGCGCTGTACCAGAGCAGGTAGAGGCCGAACAGGCGTCCCCACTGCATGGCGACGCTCCGGCCCGCCCACAGCAGGACGAAGACGCCCGCGACGTTCCAGATCACTTCNNGCATCGGCGTACGTCCAGAACCGGATGCCACTCCAGCGGCAGCCGAGCCAGGCACCGATCGCGCCGCCGATCAGGGCGCCGTAGATGGCGATGCCGCCCTCCCAGATGTAGAAGACGGCCAGCGGATTCCTCCCCTCACCGAAGTAGAAGTCGGGATGCGTGAGCACGTGATAGATCCGCGCGAAGATGATGCCCAGCACGATCGCGGGGAGCGTCACATCGAGCACGACCCACGGTTCGGCGCCGCGCTTGGTGAGGCGGTGGTTGGTCATGATCGTCGCGACGATGATGCCGGCGATGATGCACAGCGCGTAGAAGTGGATGCGCAGCGGTCCGAGCTCGATGAAGCTGATCGACGGGCTCGGGATGCTCGCGAAGACGCTCGCATGCGCGCTCAGGGCAAAAGAAGGCATGAGCGGAAGTCTAGATCAGCGAGGCGTCGCGCCCGATTCGGACGGGCGCACGAGAGCGGCTGAACGTCCCGAGCACAGGAGAAGGGCGAAGACCTGGACATCCGGCGAAGAATCGTCCTGATTCAGGCCGTTCTCCTTTGCTCGGCGATGTACGCGTCCGCGTGAGGGATGT
>DMUE01000051.1:8953-9838 GCA_003476465.1 Microbacterium sp.
CGACGAGCGTGCGAGCCGCAGTGTCCAACTCCGCACGCTCGCCCGTGATGCCCATGGTCGAGACCGTGTAGACGAAGCCGGTCGAGTTCGCCACAATCAGGTCGAGGCGCTCGTCGGTCGATGTGGGTGCGGCCAAGAAGATGCGGTCAAGGCCTGTGCGCACGCTTGCGGCAATCCACTCCCCCGCGGCCTCCGGCGTGATGTCGGGCGTGATGATGCCCGCGCCCCCCGCGGCGAGCAGATCGTCGGCGTAGCGGTCGACGCCGTACTGCCAGATCGGGTTCCAGTACGACATGACCAGGACCGGGACGTCGATGCGCCCGGTGATCGCGCGCACGGCCGGGAACAGGTCCTTCAGTCGGAAGCCCGCGGCTAGGGCCGCCTGGGTCGCCTCTTGGATGACCACGCCGTCCATCACCGGATCGCTGTACGGCGGGCCGAGCTCGATGATGTCCGCGCCGTTCTCGGCCAGCGCGACGGCCGCCTCGATGCTCGTCTCGATGTCGGGGAACCCCACCGGCAGGTAGGCGACGAGCACGCCACGACCCTCCGCGTGAGCGCGCGAGATCGCCTGGGCGACGCGAGAGGTCACAGCTGGATTCCTTCGCCCGAGGCGCCGCTGTCGTCGCCGATCACCTCGTCGGGGATGACGGGCGTAACGGCCTGCGCGTCATACAACTCGAAGTAGCGGGCCGCGGTGTCCATGTCCTTGTCGCCTCGGCCGGAGAGGCAGACGACGATGACGCCGCCGGGACCCAGCTGCTGTCCGATGCGCAGGGCACCGGCGAGGGCGTGTGCGGATTCGATGGCCGGGATGATCCCCTCGGTGCGGCTGAGCAGCCGGAGAGCCTGCATGGCCTCGTCGTCGGTCGCCGGGATGTACTC
>DMUE01000219.1:0-636 GCA_003476465.1 Microbacterium sp.
TGGATCTGACGAACGTCTATACCGTGCACGCAAGCGGGATGCGCCGTGAGGCTGCCGCGCTCGACCGCCGGCGCTTCGCACAGGTCGAGGCAGCGTTACGCGAGCGACACGGCTGGACGAGCGCGCGAAAACGCCCCTCATAGACCTGGAACGGTAAAGATCGACGCGAAACGCCCCGAAATGGATCGGACACGTGACGTGGGCGATGCCGGACTCGAACCGACGACCTCTTCCGTGTGAAGGAAGCGCGCTACCAACTGCGCCAATCGCCCCTGTAGGGCCGATTCCCGATGATACCGGATGGCGCATCCTCGACGTGACGTGCGGGCGCGACACGCGTGGGACGGCGCTGGTTTGCCGCGGCGACGGTGGTCGGCTAAAGTCATGGAGGCGTCTCGCACCGCGGGGCCCACGCGGATGTAGCGCAGTTGGTAGCGCACAACCTTGCCAAGGTTGGGGTCGCGAGTTCGAGTCTCGTCATCCGCTCGAGTGCACGGGTTCGTCGCGGAGTCATCCGGGGCAGTCCCGCAGCACGTGGGGTCAAACCACACGGTGGCGTGGCCGAGCGGCTAGGCACCGGCCTGCAAAGCCGTTTACACGGGTTCGAATCCCGTCGCCACCTCCAAGAAGTCCTTC
>DMUE01000219.1:693-14420 GCA_003476465.1 Microbacterium sp.
AGCTGAGGAGACGGGACGAGGGCGCCCCGGCCTGTCAAGGCGGGTGACACGGGTGGGGGAACCTGGTCGGCTGAGAGCATGACAGATCCGAGGAATTCCGAATTCACGCCGAAGCCGACCGCGCCTCACCAGAGCGAACCCAGCGGCTGGGAAGAGACGCCACAGGACGCGGCTGACCCGATGGAGAAGGAGCAGGGGAAAGGACCGGATGACGGCCTGGGTGCTGTTCGCCCCGACCTTGCCTGACATTCGTCGTGATGGCTCAGCACTGGACGAGCGGGATCACGATCAGACCCCCCTGCGAAGGGCCCTGCGGGCCAGCGAATGCGGCCCGCCGGGNNACTGACGCGGCGGACGGGCTGTTTCCCGCGCCCGTAGAATCGAGGGATGGACCTCCACGCCGCTGCACGCCCCTCCGGGCGCAGCGACGGGCGAACGCGGAACGCCTGAGCGGGCGGGACGCGTGGCGTCCGAAGCTGAGTAGCCTGGAATCCGAGCCACCCCTGGAGAATCCCGTGACAGACGTCGCCCCTTCATCCGACGCGTCCTATCCCACCGACGGCTTCGCGCTGTTCCCCGACAGATCCGTCGTCGCGCTTCGCGTGAACGGCGAGCTGAAAGACCTCGCGGCGCAGGTCACGCGGTCGGATGCCGTCGAGCCCGTCCTGATCGACAGCCCCGACGGCCTGTCGATCCTGCGTCATTCGACCGCGCACGTCCTGGCGCAGGCGGTGCAACGCATCGACCCGCAGGCGAACCTCGGGATCGGCCCGCCGATCGAGGACGGCTTCTACTACGACTTCGGAGTGGCCGAGCCGTTCACCCCCGAGAAGATCACGGCGATCACGAAAGAGATGCAGCGGATCGTCCGCGACGGTCAGCGGTTTGTTCGCCGGGCGGTGACGGATGACCAGGCCCGGGCGGAGCTTGCGTCCGAGCCCTTCAAGCTCGAACTGATCGACCTGAAGAGCGCCTCCAGCTCGGCCGACGGTGCGAGCGTCGAGGTCGGTGCCGGCGAACTGACGATCTACGACAACGTCGATCGCACCGGTGTGACGGTGTGGAAGGACCTCTGCCGGGGTCCCCATGTGCCCGGCACCCGGATGATCGGGAACGGTTGGGAGCTGACCCGCATCGCGGCGGCGTATTGGCGAGGCAGCGAGAAGAACCCCCAGCTGCAGCGCATCTATGGCACCGCCTGGCCGACGAAGGACGGTCTGCGCGCCTACCAGGAGCGTCTGGCCGAGGCGGCCAAGCGGGACCACCGCAAGCTCGGGAAAGAACTCGACCTGTTCTCGTTCCCGGACGAGATCGGGTCGGGGCTGTCGGTCTGGCACCCCAAGGGTGGGATCATCCGCGGCGAGATGGAACAGCACGCCCGGCGGCGCCACATCGCGGGCGGGTACACCTACGTCTACACCCCGCACATCTCCAAAGAGGACTTGTTCCTGCAGTCGAACCACCTCGTGACGTATCGCGAGGGAATGTTCCCGCCGATCCGCATGGACGAGGAGCGCGACGCAGAGGGCGCGGTCATCAAGCAGGGCACCGACTACTACCTCAAGCCCATGAATTGCCCGATGCACATCCTGATCTACAAGGAGCGGGCACGCAGCTACCGGGATCTGCCGATGCGCCTAGCCGAGAACGGGACCGTGTACCGCAACGAGCTCTCGGGTGCGCTGCACGGCCTGACCCGCGTGCGCGGATTCACCCAGGACGATTCGCACCTCTTCGTCACACCCGAGCAGCTCGAAGGCGAGACCGCGCGGGTGCTGGAGCTCGTCATCTCGATGCTGCGCGACTTCGGCCTCGACGACTTCGAACTCGAGCTCTCGATGCGCGACGACGAGAGCTCGAAGTGGATCGGAACACCCGAGTTCTGGGAATACTCGACCAATGCGCTGCGCAACGTCGCGCTCGCCAGTGGGCTCAAGCTGAGCGAGGTAGCCGGCGAGGCGGCGTTCTACGGCCCGAAGATCGACCTGAAGACGAAGGATGCGATCGGGCGCACCTGGCAGCTGTCGACCGTTCAGGTCGATCCGAACCTTCCCGAGCGATTCGACCTCGAGTACACCGGATCGGACGGCGAGAAGCACCGGCCGATCATGATCCACCGCGCGCTGTTCGGATCGATCGAGCGGTTCTTCGCGATCCTGCTGGAGCACTACGCCGGCGCGTTCCCGCTGTGGCTGTCGCCGGTGCAGGTCGTCGGTGTCCCGGTCGCGGAGGACTATGCGCCCTACCTCGAGGCCGTGATCACTCGCCTGCGCGAGCGCGACGTGCGAGCTGAGGTCGACAACTCCGACGATCGCATGCAGAAGAAGATCCGCACGCACACCACCGCGAAAGTTCCCGTGCAGCTCATCGTGGGCGAAGCCGATCAGGCGGCGGGGACGGTCTCCTTCCGCTTCCGCGACGGCAGCCAGACCAACGGTGTACCGGTGGATCGGGCCATCGAGCGCATCGTGGCGGCGATCGGGTCGCACGCACAGGTGTCGACAGCCGAGGATCTGCCGTGACGGATGATTCAGAGCTGATCTCGGCCGCGGAACTCGCGGGCGTGCCCGATGAGTTCCAGCGTCTGTGGACGCCGCATCGGATGGCGTACATCCAGGCGGGACCCGAGCCGCTGCGGCACGATTGTCCGTTCGACGCCGCCCCGCAGATGAGCGACGAAGAGGGCTTGATCGTCGCCCGCGGAGAGAGGGCGTATGTGCTGCTCAATCTCTTTCCGTACAACTCCGGTCACCTGTTGGTCTGCCCGTATCGACACGTGGGTCTCTACGACGAGGCGACGCGCGAAGAGGTCGACGAGATCGCCGCGCTCACGCAGGTCGGGATGCGGGTGCTGCGCGAGGTCGCGCGGTGCGACGGATTCAACATCGGCATGAACCAGGGCCGTGTCGCCGGAGCAGGGGTCGAGGGTCACCTGCACCAGCACATCGTTCCGCGCTGGGCCACGGACGCGAACTTCTTCCCGATCATCGCGCGCACGAAAGCCCTACCGCAGCTGCTCGGCGACGTCCGGCGGGCGATCGCGGATGCCTGGCCCGCCGCATCCTAGATGCCCAGCGTCCTCGCCCGGGGCGTTTGAAGAAGTGCTCTACGAGGCTCAGCGGACCTGGGTGACCTCGAACTGCATCCTGGGGTGCGCGTAGGCCTCCTGCGACTCGACGAGCTGCAGCTCGCGCTCTCCCGAACCGTGTGTGTACTCGAGGAGGTCGAAGACGCTCGAGGTCGTGCGGGCCAGGGCATCCGCAGCGTCACCTGTGCGGGTGAGGTGCGCCGTGAACAACGCCGCCGTCACATCACCCGATCCGTTCGCCTTCATCGGGATGCGCGGGGTCCGAACGATCCAGGCGCCGTCGTCGGTGACCGTCAGCATCTCGATCGTGCCCTCGGGGCGATCCGGCCGTTCGACGCTCGTCACGAGCACCGTCCGCGGACCCATCTCCCGTGCGGCGTCGACCGAGGCGAGCGTGGACTGGAGGTCGCTCGGCTCGGTGCGGGTCAGGAAACCCAATTCGAACTGATTGGGCGTGATGATGTCGGCGGCGGGCACCACGCGGTCGCGGAGCAGGATCGGAATCGCGGGTGCGACGAAGCATCCCGAGACGGCGTTTCCCATGACCGGATCGCAGGCGTAGACCGCCGCGGGATTGGCGGCCTTCACACGCGCCACGGCGTCCAGAATCACCTCGGCGATCCCCTCGCTGCCCTGGTATCCCGAGAGCACGACGTCGATCTGCGGCAGCACGCCACGCTCTTCGACGCCGGCGATAACGTCGCGCACGTCGTCGGGGGAGATGAGCGGTCCACGCCACGCGCCGTAGCCGGTGTGGTTGGAGAAGTTCACCGTATAGACGGGAAGCACCTCCACGCCGATGCGTTGGAGGGGAAAGACGGCGGCCGAGTTTCCGACGTGACCGTAAGCGACGGCAGACTGGATGGAGAGCACCTTCATCGAACGATCATCCCACCCGGTGGCTGCCGACGCTCGCGAGTCGGCCGAGGTCGTCGGCCAGGCGCTCCGCATCTGGGTCGGCCAGGTCGTGCACCGTCAAGCGCAGGTGATGGCTGGCGGCCGCGTCGCGCAGCGCGAATTCATCACCGGTGCGCACGAGCCATCCACGGGCCCGCAGGCCTTCTGCGACGGTGCCGGCCGATTGCGGGAGCCGCACCCACAGGTTCAGTCCGTCCGTACCGCCGCAGGTGATCCCACGATCGGCGAGGCGCCGCGCGAATTCGCCGTTGCGTTGCTCGTAGTGCGCTGATGCCGACGCGATCCGCGCCCGCGCCCCGGGGTCGACGACCAGTGCGTGGACCAGCCGCTGCAGAAGGTGACTGACCCACGTCGTGCCGGGGCTCAGCCGCAGCGCAAGGCGCTCGGCCGTGTGCGGATCGGACGCGACCAGCGCAAGGCACATATCGGGGCCCAAGAATTTCGACACCGAGCGCACGAGGGCCCAGCGCCGATGATCGGGACCGACGATCGAGTGGTAGGTATCTCGGGAGAGCAGGGAGAAGTGATCGTCTTCGATGACGAGCACGTACGGATGCTCCGCCAGGACCGCACGCAGTTGTTCTGCCCGCGCGGGCGTCAGGCTCGCCCCAGTCGGGTTCTGGGCGCGGGGCGTGCACACCACCGCGCGCACCCCCTGATCGAGCGCGGCACGGATCCCCTCGACCGTCATCCCCTCCTCGTCGACCGGCACGGGGATGGCGCGATACCCCCCGAGTCGCACGGTCTGGATGCTCGCGAGGAAACACGGATCCTCCAGCGCGACCGCATCGTCGCGAGTCAGGGCCTGGGCGAGGAGGCGCTCAACTGCGTCGACCGCGCCACTCGTGATTGTCAGCCGGCCCGGTCGGTCGCCCAGATCTGCTCGCATCCACTCCTCGGCCCAGGTGGCGAGGCCCGTATCGATCACGGGCTCGCCGTAGAGCACGGGCCGACCCGCCATGGAAGTGAGCGCGGCGGACGGGTCGGGGATGAAGCGCGGATCGGGGTTGCCGGTGCCGACATCTCGGAGCGACCCCGTCCCGGAGAATCCCTCCTGCGCGACCCGGGACCGATCCGCGACGCGCGTGCCCGCTCGGCCCCGCGACACGACGAGCCCCGCCGTGGCGAGTTGGCGGTAGGCGGCCATGACCGTGTTGCGGTTCACCCCGAGTTCTTCCGCGAGGGCGCGCACGGGTGGCAGGGCGTCATCCGGTCGGAACGCGGAGCGTTCGAGCAGGTCACGGACGCTCTCGGCGATCTCCGTGGCGGTACCGCCCGTTATCTGGAAATCCACCTGTCACCCCCGCGCATCGACCGGACACCACCATGCTATCTTTTGGCCTATGCCAAACCGGCGGTCACGCGACTTGACCGGAGCACCCGCGAAAGGACCCCCGACTGTGACCTCTTCCACCACCGGTTCGTCCCGCGTCAAGCGCGGCCTCGCCGAGATGCTCCAGGGCGGCGTCATCATGGACGTGGTCAACGTCGAGCAAGCGAAGATCGCCGAAGACGCCGGAGCCGTCGCCGTCATGGCGCTCGAACGTGTGCCGGCGGACATCCGGGCACAGGGCGGTGTGTCGCGCATGAGCGACCCCGACATGATCGACAGCATCATCGACGCGGTCTCGATCCCCGTCATGGCGAAGGCCCGAATCGGACACTTCGTCGAGGCGCAGGTCCTGCAGCAGCTCGGCGTCGATTACATCGACGAATCCGAAGTGCTCTCGCCCGCCGACTATGTCAACCACATCGACAAGTGGGGCTTCACGGTGCCCTTCGTCTGCGGTGCGACAAACCTCGGCGAGGCGCTCCGCCGCATAACCGAGGGCGCGGCGATGATCCGCTCGAAGGGCGAGGCCGGCACGGGGGATGTCTCGGAGGCGACCAAGCACATCCGCACGATCTCGGGCGAGATCAACCGGCTGCGCGCGATGACCAAGGACGAACTCTACGTGGCCGCGAAGGAGCTGCAGGCCCCTTACGAACTCGTCGCCGAGGTGGCCGAGACCGGCAAGCTCCCCGTCGTGCTCTTCGTCGCCGGTGGTGTCGCCACGCCGGCCGACGCGGCGATGATGATGCAGCTCGGGGCCGACGGCGTGTTCGTCGGCTCCGGCATCTTCAAGTCGGGCAACCCGGCAGGACGTGCGGCCGCCATCGTGAAGGCGACCACCTTCTCTGACGACGCACAGGTCATCGCCGATGTTTCACGCGGTCTCGGCGAGGCGATGGTCGGGATCAACGTGTCCGACCTGCCCGCGCCGCACCGCCTGGCCGAGCGCGGCTGGTAGTCGCTGCGCCGATGGGAGCCTATGTCCGAGTCGGCGTGCTCGCGATCCAGGGCGATGTTCGTGAACACGCTCGTGTCCTGACCGGGTTGGGCGCCGAGGTCACGCTTGTCCGCCGTCCTGAGGAGCTCGCGGCGGTCGGCGGACTCGTGCTGCCCGGCGGGGAGTCGAGCGCGATAGACAAACTGTCTCGCCTATTCGGGATTCAGCAGCCGATTCGCGACGCCGTGGCCGCAGGCATGCCGATGTACGGCACGTGCGCCGGATTGATCCTGCTCGCTGATCGGATAACCGACGGGATTGCGGGGCAGGAGACCTTCGGCGGGCTGGATGTCACGGTGCGCAGGAACGCGTTCGGCGCGCAGACGGAGTCGTTCGAGACGGAACTCTTCGTGCCCGTGCTGGGAGACCCGCCGGTGCGCGCCGCTTTCATCCGGGCTCCTCTCGTCGAGCAGCACGGCCCGGGCGTCGAGCCGCTCGCCGTTCTCGAGGACGGCCGCGTCGTCGCGGTGCGGCAGGGGGCGCTGATCGGGACAGCGTTCCATCCCGAGGTGACGGGTGAGCGTCGCTTCCACGAGCTGTTCCTCGACGCGGTGCGCGCGGCGGGCTGATCGTCGACGCCGGCGGGATTCGATCTGCGCCGGAAGAGCGGAGACTCGCCGAGATCACGACGTGGGCGAGTTCTCCTGCCCTGGGCGCATCGCCGTCCTCGAGCGCGACCGGCGATTGGTCGGGGGCGCGGCGTGACCGAGCGTGTGACGCTGCTGCGAGGGGGGAACGTCGGATGTGCCGACGTCGTAAACTGGGGGAATGTCCGGCCATTCCAAGTGGGCCACGACCAAGCACAAGAAGGCGATCATCGATTCGCGCCGTGCCAAGTCGTTCGCCAAACTCATCAAGAACATCGAAGTCGCCGCCAAGATGGGGGGCGCCGATATGTCGGGCAACCCGACGCTCGTCGACGCGGTCCAGAAGGCGAAGAAGACTTCTGTCCCCAACGACAACATCGACCGCGCGATCAAGCGCGGCGCCGGCCTCACCGGTGAGTCCGTCGAATACACCACGATCATGTACGAGGGTTACGGCCCCAACGGCGTCGCGCTGCTGATCGAGTGCCTGACCGACAACAAGAACCGTGCAGCCGCCGAGGTTCGCACCGCGATGACCCGCAACGGCGGCACGATGGCCGACCCCGGCAGCGTCGCCTACAACTTCCACCGCAAGGGTGTCATAGTCGTCTCCGCCGACAGCGCCACCGAGGACGACGTGATGCTCGCCGTCCTCGACGCGGGCGCCGAAGAGATCGAACCCCACGGTGAGGGCTTCGGTGTGATAACCGAGGCGACCGACCTCGTGACGGTCCGAAGGGCGTTGCAGGACGCGGGAATCGACTACGAGTCGGCCGACGTCGAGTTCGTGCCGGGGCTGAAGGTCGAGGTCGACGCGGAAACGGCTCGCAAGGTGTTCCGTCTGATCGACTCCCTGGAAGACAGCGACGACGTGCAGAACGTCTACGCCAACTTCGATCTGACCGCCGAGGTTCAGGCCGAACTCGAGAACGACGAGTAGGGCGTCCCGCCTGAGGAAGCTCGTCTGTCGCTGATACTGTCCAGGCGAGCCGCCGCCGCGCGCCTCGCGGCCGGTTCGGGCCACCGCGCCTAACGTGGGGGAGTGCGCACCCGTTCTCTCCGCGTGCTCGGCATCGACCCCGGGCTGACCCGCTGCGGCGTCGGCGTCGTGGATGTCGCGCCCGACCGCTCGGGAAGACTCGTGCACGTCGGTGTCATCCGCTCCTCGTCGGACATGCCCCTCCCGGAACGCCTGGCGGCCATCGCTGCGGGGATCCGGGCCGTTCTCACGGAGCACAGTCCCGACGTCGTCGCCGTAGAGCGCGTCTTCGCTCAGCACAACGTGCGGACGGTCATGGGCACGGCGCAGGCAAGCGGAGTCGCCCTGCTGCTCGCGGCCGAGCACGGCCTACCCGCCCGCACGCACACCCCGAGCGAGGTGAAGGCCGCGATAACGGGTTACGGCTCGGCGGACAAGCGTCAGGTGCAGACCATGGTCGCGCGCATCCTGCGACTGGATGCGCTTCCCCAGCCAGCGGACGCCGCGGATGCCTTGGCCCTGGCGCTGTGTCATGCGTGGCGTTCCGGAGGCGCAGTCCGGGCCGAGGGCCCGGACTCCCTGACGACGGCTCAGCGCGCCTGGGAGGACGCGGAGCGTCTCGCCCGCCGCTCGCGCTGACGTGTGCCTGGGCGATCGTGCGTGTCGCTCGAACATACCTACGATGACCGGCTCTAGAATCGCCCCATGATCTCGTCCCTGCGCGGCGTCGTGCTGCATGCCGGCGCGGAGTCCGTCGTGGTCGAGGTCGGGGGGGTCGGTCTGAGCGTCGCCGTTCCCCTCGGCATCGCGGGCAGCGCGCACGCGGGGCAGACGCTGGCGCTTCACACCAGCCTCATCGTGCGCGAGGATTCCCTCTCGCTCTTCGGATTCGCGACCCACGAGGAGCTGGAGGTGTTCTCTTTGCTCCTGCAGGTCACGGGCGTGGGCCCGAAATCCGCGCTCGGCGTCCTGTCTCAGCTCACGGTGGAACGCATCGCCGAAGCCGTGCACGCCGAGGACGACGCGCCGTTTCGCAAGGTGTCCGGCATCGGTCCCAAGACCGCCAAGCTGATCGTGCTGCAGCTGTCGGGCAAGATCGCTCCGGTCGTGCCGCGCTCGGCCGCCGCTGCCGTGGTCGGTTCGGATGTCGTCACACAGGTGGCTCAGGCGCTCGTCGGATTGGGGTGGCCCGAGCGGGTCGCCGCGGAAGCCGCCACGACGGCGGCAGAAGACGCGAGCGAGGCCGACCGGGCGAGCGCGCCCGCGCTCCTGCGGGTGACGCTCGCGGCGCTCGGACCGGCCCGGCAGGGTGGCGTCCGTGGGTGATTCCGCGCCCGAGGACGGCGAGTTCCGCACCGTGGATCCGGTGGCCGAAGAATCCGAGTTGGCCATCGAGGGCGCACTCCGCCCGGGATCGTTGGCGGACTTCGTGGGACAGCCGAAGGTCCGCGGTCAGCTTCAGCTGTTGCTCACTGCGGCTCGCATTCAGCAGCGGCCGGCCGACCACGTCCTGCTGTCCGGCCCTCCGGGACTCGGCAAAACCACGCTCGCTATGATCGTGGCGCACGAGAGCGAGCGCCCGCTGCGGCTGTCCAGCGGACCCGCCATTCAGCACGCGGGCGACCTGGCGGCGCTGCTGTCGAGCCTCACGCCCGGCGAGGTGCTGTTCATCGACGAGATCCACCGGATGGCACGGTCGGCGGAAGAGATGCTCTACCTGGCAATGGAAGACTTCCGCATCGACATCATGGTCGGCAAGGGAGCCGGCGCCACGAGCATCCCCCTGGATCTGGCCCCTTTCACACTCGTCGGCGCCACGACGCGATCCGGCCTGCTGCCCAATCCGTTGCGTGACCGGTTCGGCTTCACCGGTCACCTCGAGTTCTATGAGGCATCCGATCTCGAACGCGTCATCCAGCGCTCGTCCGACATGCTCGGCGTCGATCTGACCCCCGAGGCGCGCAGCGAGATCGCCGGACGCTCGCGCGGCACGCCCCGCATAGCGAACCGGCTGCTGCGGCGCGTGCGCGACTTCATGCTCGTACATGCCGAGGAGGGCGACCTCGCCGCCGTGCGGTCCGCGCTCGAGCTGTACGACGTGGACTCGATCGGTCTGGACCGGCTCGACCGCGCGGTGCTCGACGCCCTCGTCTTCCGATTCGACGGCGGACCCGTCGGCCTCAGCACGCTCGCGATCGCGGTGGGCGAAGAATCCGAGACCGTGGAGAGCGTCGTCGAGCCTTACCTGGTGCGCATCGGATTTCTCGGGCGTACGCCGCGCGGCCGCGTGGCGACTCCCGCCGCGTACGCGCACGTCGGTGCCCCGCGGGCGCAGGACGCGCTCAGGCTCGATGACCTATAATCGCTGGAGGCTTCCGGCCATCCTGCCACCCGGCCATCCTCTCGCGTCGTCGCGCGCCCCCGAAAGGCACCTCCCCACATGGACCTCCTGCTCATCGTCGTCCTCGTCGCCTTGCTGGGCTTCATGTTCTGGAACTCCCGCCGCCGGATGCAGCGCGCCAAGCTCGAGCAGGCCGAGAAGGCACGTCAGACGGTCCCCGGCGCCGAGGTGCTGCTGCAGGGTGGCCTGTACGGCACGATCGTCGAGTTCGATCCCGAGAACCTCGATCAGCCCGCTCTGATCGAGATCGCCCCGGGCGTCGAGATAAAGGTGCACAGCCAGGCGATCCTGCGCGTGGTCGATCCCACCGAGGGTGTCGTTTCGGAGGACGAGTTCTTGGAGGCGGAAGCTTCGGAGGCGGAGTACATCGCCGGTGTCGGCGAGGGCGAGATCATGTCCCTCAGCGACGACCGCAAGGCGGAGCTTCGTGCACAGGCCGAGGCCGACCAGAGGGCGGCCGAGCGGAAGAACGGCCCCGAGGCCTGACCCGCTCGGGCGGCACCCCTTTTCTTCTTCGAGAAAGCTGAGCCCTGGTGGCGACTTCTTCACCCGTGCGCCACGCGTGGCGAGCACTTGTCGGCCTGCTGGCGATCACCGGCGTGCTCTTCGGCGTCAATGCCCTCGGCGTCTATGTGTTTGAAGAGAGCACCTGGGCACCCGAACTCGCGCTGGACCTGCAGGGCGGCACCCAGATCATCCTCGAGGCGCAGACGGAGGATGGGGCGGCCCCCTCCTCGGAGCAACTCGACCAGGCCGTGACCATCATCCGCCAGCGCGTGGACGCTTCGGGTGTCGGAGAGGCGGATGTCGCGACCGAGGGCACGAATAACGTCGTCGTGCAGATCCCGGGGACTGCGGACGAGGAGACGCGCCAGCGCATCGAACGCAGCGCGCAACTCCAGTTGCGACCCGTCATCTTCTCCGGCAGCCCGGCGACGGAGTTCGTCGGCGAGGACGGCGAGACCACGCCCTACCCGACCCCGGATCCGGGCCTCGCCGCCACGCCCTCGGCGCAGCCCTCCAACGCGAGCGACCCGAACTGGGTGACCCCCGCGCTGCAGGCCGAGTTCCTCGCCTACGACTGCGCCGACCCGGACAACGACCCGGCCAACGCTCCGTCAGGTCAGCCCGTGATCACGTGTCAGAGCGACGGGAGCGCGAAATACATTCTCGGCCCGGTCGAGATCGACGGTTCGCAGATCGACGACGCCACATTCGGACTCGACACCACGAACAACCAGTGGTCGGTGCAACTGACCCTGGATGCAGAGGGAACCGAAGTCTTCGGTGAGGTCAGTCAACGCCTGTTCGGCGCCTCGCCGCCCCTGAACCAGTTCGCGTTCGTGCTCGATGGCACAGTCATCTCTGCGCCGTCCATGAACGGCCTGATCGTGGACGGTCGTCCCAGCATCACGGGAAACTTCACCCAGGAGAGTGCGAAGTCTCTGGCCGACCAGCTCAAGTACGGCGCACTCCCGCTCAGCTTCGAGGTCGTCAGTTCCGACACGATCTCGGCAACCCTCGGGTCGCAGCAGTTGCGGATCGGGCTGATCGCCGGCCTGATCGGTCTTGCGCTCGTGGCGCTGTATTCCCTGATCTCGTATCGAGCACTCGGCTTCGTGATCATCGCCTCGCTCGTCGTGATGGGTGTGCTGACCTACGTCGCCCTCTGCATCCTGTCGTGGCGGATGGGCTTCCGCCTGTCGCTCGCGGGTGTCGCCGGATTGATCGTGACCATCGGTTTCACGGCCGACTCGTTCATCGTGTACTTCGAAAGGATCCGGGACGAGCTCCGCGACGGCAAGAGCATCACGGGAGCCGTGGAGGATGGCTGGGCGCGAGCCAAGCGCACCATCTACATCTCGAAGTCGATCAACATCCTGGCCGCAGTCGTGCTCTACATCCTGGCCGACGCGACCGTGAAGGGTTTCGCCTTCACGCTCGGGCTGACGACCCTCATCGACATCCTGATCTTCGTGATCTTCACGCACCCTGTTATGCAGTTGCTCGCGCGGACGAAGTTCTTCGGGCAGGGACATCTGCTGTCCGGGCTCGACCCGATGGCGCTCGGAGCCGTCTACCGCAATCGCTCGGAGTTCAAGGCACCGGCAGCGAGCGACGGCACCAAGGCATCGAAGCGTCTCGCGCGTTCCCGCGGTGAGGCCGAGCGGCGCCAGACCATCGCCGAACGCAAGCAAGCCGAGCTGGCCGCGGCCTCGCGAACGACACGGAACAACCCCGGGGAGAACGACTGATGCGCTCCATGAGCCAGTTCGGTAACGACCTCTACACGGGCAAGCTGTCCGTGCCCTTCGTCGCGCGGCGGCGCCTGTGGTTCATTGTCGCGATCCTGCTCGTCCTCGGCTCCGCGGTCAGCCTGCTGGCCAAGCCGCCGCAGTTCTCCATCGAGTTCACGGGCGGTTCGCAGTTCACCGTTTCGGGGCTCGAGCAGCCCGACCAGCTCGTGGCGACCGACGCCGTGCAGAGCGTCGTCCCCGACGCCACGACCAAGGTGACCACGGTCGGCGGCACGGCCATCCGCGTGCAGACCGACCAGATGAGCCAGGAGGACACGCTCTCGGTGAGCGGGGCCCTCGCGATGGCGTACGAGGTGCCGGTGGAAGAGGTCACGACGTCCTTCATCGGGCCCACGTGGGGCCAGGACGTCACGCGTCAGTCGCTCTGGGGACTCGCGATCTTCCTCGCCTTGACCTTCCTGATTCTGGCCATCTACTTCCGCACGTGGAAGATGTCCGCCTCTGCGATCCTCGGCCTCATCGACGTGCTCGTCATCACGGTGGGGATATACGCCCTCGCCGGTTTCGAGATCTCGCCGGCGGCGGTGATCGGCTTCCTCACGATCCTCGGATATTCCCTCTACGACACGACGGTCGTCTTCGACAAGATCCGGGAGAACACCTCCGAGGACGGACTGACATCGGGCCGCACGTTCGGCGAGTCCGTCAACCTGGCCGTGAACCAGACCCTGGTGCGCTCGATCAACACATCCGTGGTCGCTGTGCTGCCCGTCGCGGCCATCTTGTTCATCGGCGCGCTGTGGCTCGGTGCCGACACGCTGAGCGACATCTCCCTGTCGATCACGGTCGGAATCATCGTCGCGGCATATTCCACCCTGTTCGTCGCCGCACCGCTCTATTCGCTGTTCCGAGAAGGCGAGCCCGACCTGCGTGAACGGGACGAGCGGGTTCGCGCCGCCCGAGAGCTCGCGGTCTAGAACTGAGCACGAGGAGGGCGCTCCACTGCGAGCGTAGGATGGACCGATCCGACGGGGTCGTGCGCCACCTCGTCGTCGACGCGGGGGAGGGCAAGCCATGACCAATACGCTGCCCCCCGCGCCCGCGGCGTCCAGCCTGCGACGTCTCGTTCCCCGCATCTTCTCCCGATCGACGCGCCCCGGCGGAGT
>DMUE01000169.1 GCA_003476465.1 Microbacterium sp.
GACGTCGGTGCGGTGGAAGTTCTGGAACGAGCGGGATGCCGTGGGCCCGCGCTGCCCCTGGTACCGGTTGCCGTACGGGCCTGAGCCGTAGGGGTTCTGGGTCGGAGACGACAGGCGGAAGAAGCAGAGCTGACCGATCTTCATGCCCGGCCAGAGCTTGATCGGCAGCGTCGCGACGTTCGAGAGTTCGAGGGTCACGTGCCCCGAGAAGCCGGGGTCGATGAACCCTGCGGTCGAGTGCGTCAACAGCCCGAGGCGTCCGAGCGACGACTTGCCTTCGAGCCTCGCGGCGACATCGTCGGGCAGCGTGATCAGCTCGAACGTGCTGCCCAGCACGAACTCACCCGGGTGCAGGATGAACGGCCCATCGGGCGCCGTCTCGATGAGGTGGGTGAGCTCCGGCTGATCCTGGGCCGGATCGATGAAGGGGTACTTGTGGTTGTCGAACAGCCGGAAGTAGCGGTCGAGGCGTACGTCGACGCTCGAGGGCTGCACCATCTGCAGGTCGTAAGGCTCGAGGCCGATGCGTCGTGCGTCGAGTTCGAGCTTGATGTCACGATCCGAGAGCAGCACGGATTCAGCCTACCGAGCCGGCACGTTCGCACCTCAGTCCGCATGAGACGGTCCGGGCGCCCCTCCCCCGCGATCAGGCGGCGCCTCGGTGCCCCGCCCTCCCGGCTCGAATGCCCCAGACCGGCTAGCGAACCACGCGCACCGCGTCGGCCGTTTGCTAGGCTTGCCGGGTGCCGCAAGGCGTACCGGGGATGTAGTTCAATGGCAGAACTTCAGCTTCCCAAGCTGATAGCGCGGGTTCGATTCCCGTCATCCCCTCCATCCGGGTTGCCGCGAAGCCCTGCTCACCGCCGCCGCGCCACTCCCCCAGACCCTCGGCCAGATCCTCGACCACTACTTCGACTTCTCCCGGCCGACCTACGGGCGGCGGGACTCGCCCCGGCTAATCCCNNCGGCGCCGACGTCACCCGACCGGTTGCGCCGCCGCATCCGCCGCCCGCTCGCTGGCGCGCACAGCCCCGATGCTCGCGACGATGACGAGCGCGATCCCCGCCAGTTCGGGCAGCGTGAGCTGCTGACCGAGCAGGATCCAGCCGGCGAGCGTCGCGGTCGCCGGCGCCAGGCTCATCAAGACGGCGAATCCGGATGCCGCGAGTCGGCGCAGGGCGGTGAGTTCCAGCGCATAGGGAATCGCCGAGGACAGCACCGCAACGGCCGCACCCAGGCCCAGCGTGACGGGGCTCAGCAGCGCCGCGCCGGCGTCGCCGATGCCGAGCGGGAGCGCAACGATGGCACCGATCGCCATNNGCCCATCCGCCACCGGCGAGCAGCACGACGCCGACCAGGGCCAGCCCCGCCCAGAGCCAGGCCGCAAGCCGCCGGGCCACGAGGACCGACAGCACGAGCGGCCCGAGCACCTCGATCGTCACGGTGACACCCAACGGCAGACGCTCGAGCGCGAGATAGAAGAACCCGTTCATCATGGCCAGCACGAGCCCGAATGCCACGACCGCCCGCCAGCTCTCAGCCGACCGGCCGCGCAGCGTCGGGCGTGCCAAGAGGAGCAGCAAAACAGCCGAAAACACCAGACGCAGCGTCACCATCCCGAGAGGACCCGTGACGGGGAAGAGGAGCACCGCGACGGAAGCACCGACCTCTTGGCAGGCGAGCCCGGCGATGACGAGCGCGGCGGCGCCGGGTCGGCCGAGGGGGCCGCGGCTCACCGGCAGATGTTCGTCTGGTTGATCGCGTCGTGGTACTGCTGAGCGGTCCAGGGAAGGCCGAACTCGGGCGCGACGGCGTCGCCGGCCGCCGGGGACCTCGAGCCGATGGCGGCGAGTTCGAAGGCGAGGTCCCCGACGAGCTGCTCCGACGCCGTCGAGTTGTTCAGAACCACCACCACCGTCATTCCGGTCTGCGGGTCGGCGAACGCCGCGGTGAGGTAACCCGGCAGCCCCCCGTATTGGCCGATGAGCGATCCCGCCTGCAAGGCACCACCGGTCGCCGTGAACCATGCCGGTGCACCCGGGTAGACCGGCAGCGGGGCGGACCACCGGCCTTCGGCCGACTCGGGCGCCAGCGCCCCCACCGCTGTGGCCTGGACATAGCGACCGAGATCCGTCACGTTCGAGACGACGCCCGAATCCGTGAAACCGACGGAGGCCGACAGCTGTGAGACATCCTGGGGCGCGTCACACGCGAGCGACCCGTCCGGATTCGCGACGATGCGGTAGCCGGGGAGGGGCGCGGCACCGGGAGCGGCGGCCCGATTGCCGGGAAGGACGGTGTTCTCCAGGCCGAGCGGCCTGAAGATGTAGCGATCGTAGAGGTCGGCAGCGCTCCGATTGGTCGCGCGTTCGAGGGCGAGGCCGAGCAGGATATAGCCGGAATCGGACTCGCGGTACTCACTGCCGACGGCCGATCGCGGCTGACCGATACCGAATGAGGCGATCTCGAGCGGGTGCCATATCCGATTGGGATTCGTGATCCAGGAATCGCCGATCACGGGCTCGTACGCCCCGATCCCGCCCGTTCCGTTGCAGAGGTCCACGAGCGTGACCGCCTGGAGCGATGGATATCCCTGCACGTACTCGACGACCGAGTCGTCGAGGTCCACGACTCCCTCATCCACCAGGGCGTAGAGCACGTCGCACGTCATCATGCGCGTGACGTCGGCCGCACGGAAGGTCATCTCGACGTCCAGAGCGGCACCCGATGCATCCGTGCCGATGGCCGAGACCCACCTGCCGCTCCAGGGTGCCCACACACCGGCGATCGCCCCGGGCGACGCCGAAGCCGCCATGGCGCTGCGCACGGCCTCGTCGAGCTGGGTCACGACATCGGCGGGAAGCTCCTGCGCGACCTGGTCGGGAAGATCGACATCACCGGGGCCGTCAGCGGCACACCCCGAAACCAGGAGCGTCGCCGCGAGGAGTGCCGCTGCTCCGGTGAGCGCACGTCGCCGCGCCCATCCTGCGGCCATGCTCACCTCCGGCGTCGTCCTCAGAAGTTTATGGTGCGGATGTCTCGGTTCTGTCACGCACGGCCGTCCTAAGCTGTGCAGATGCCGCATGATTTCGATTCGGGCACGGTCGCCGCAGTCCTGGCTCACATGAACGGCGACCACACGGACGACACCGTCCTGATCGCCCGCGCCTTCGGGCGCCGGGGAGCCTTCCGAGCGGAGATGACCGGCTTCGACGGCGACGGCGGCGACTGGACCGTGACCGACTCCGCGGGCGAGTCCTGGACCCTGCGCGTGTCGTGGCCCGGCGGCCCGATCAGCGAAAGGGCCGAGGTGCGCCGCGAGATCGTGGCGCTCTATCAGGCCGCCTGCGCGGAACTCGGCATCGGGCCGCGGCCACACTCTGATTGAGCTTAGGGCGCCCTAACTTGTGCCGCTATGCTGTGTCCATGTCGAACGTCGTCCCGTTCTCCACCCTCCTGCGCGAACGCTCCAGCGGCGCCCACTCCGCCAGCGAAGGCGAGGGCTTCATGTCCGGCCTCCTCCAGGGGGGCGGCAGCCGCGAGGACTATGTCTCGTTGGTTGCTCAGCACTACTTCATCTATCGCGCTCTCGAAGCGGCGGCCGCGCGGATGTCGGCGGATCCGATCGCCGCACCCTTCATCACCGACCGGCTGACCCGCCTCCCGGCCCTCGAGTCCGACCTCGAGTTCCTGAACGGGCCTGACTGGGCCGACAGCATCCGTCCGCTCCCCACCACGCAGCGCTACGTCGCACGGATCGAAGAGGTCGGATCGACCTGGCCGGGCGGGTTCATCGCGCACCATTACACGCGCTACCTCGGCGACCTCTCGGGAGGCATCTTCATCGGACGTGTCATGCAGCGCCGCTTCGGCTTCGAAACGAACGGCGTCGGCTTCTACATCTTCGACGACATCGCCGACCCCCGCGCGTTCAAGGATGTCTACCGCGAGCAGCTCGACGCCGTGCCGTGGGGCGACGAGGAGCGTGACCGCGTCGTCGAAGAGGTACTCCGGGCCTATCAGTTCAACACCGAGTTGTTCCAAGACCTCGAGCGCGCCCGGGTCAGGGCATCCGTCGCCTGAGACGCCTCGGTCAGCGGCGAACGGAGCGCATGAACCGCTCGACGTCGGGATCCACGCGGATATCGCCCGGGCGGAGCGGCCGCGACAGATAGAGGCCTTCCAACGAGGCCAGCCGGCTGAGCGCCACATACGTCTGCCCCGGGGCGAAAGCGCCCTGCCCCAGGTCGATGACGGCACGGTCGTACGTCTTGCCCTGCGACTTGTGGATCGTGACAGCCCAGGCCAAGCGCAGGGGGAACTGGTGGAATTCGGCGACGATCTCCCGCGAGATGCGCTTGGTCAGCGGCGAGTAGCTGTAGCGATACTTCTCCCACGCGACAGGCTCGACGTCATGCTCGCGCCCATCGACCTCGACCCGAACCGTGCCGCCCGTGATGCGCGTCACGGTACCGATCGTGCCGTTCACCCAGCGCGGCGCCTCCCCGAACGATGCGGTGTCGTTGCGGAGGAACATCACCTGCGCCCCGACCTTGATCTGCAGTTCGACGTCGGCCGGGTAGGCCCCCTCGCCCCGACCGAAGTCGCCGGTGATCTCGGCCATAGCGGTCTGCGATCGGCCCGGAAGCGCCTCGAGATGCCGACGATTGATCGCCGATACCCTGTCGTTTCGCGTCGCGAGGGTTATCGTCGGAGGCTCGGATGCGTCGGCGGCCGGCGGGGTGCGCGCACCCATCTCGTTCAGCACACCGGCGATCTCGGCGGTGACCCGCCCATGGCGCACCGCGTTGAGCATCGCCTTGAAGGCGGCATCCGATTGGCGATGGATGTCGACCAGCTCGTGCACGCCCAGTTCGGCGCCATAGCGGCCGAGATCGCTGAATCCGCTGAGCGCGGTGACCTCGCCCGCCCCCGCGTCGGCACCCGACCACACGTGAGCGTCGAAGAACCAGAACGAGCCGTAGTGATCGCGGATGTAGGCAAGCTCATCGCCCCGTGGCGGCACCGGCGCGAGCTGATACGGATCGCCGAACATGACGACCTGGACCCCGCCGAAAGGTTCTGCCCGACGTCCCCGAGCCTGGCGAAGCGCCCGGTCGATGCCATCCATAACATCGGCGTTGACCATCGAGATCTCGTCGATGACCAGGGTGTCGATCGCCCCGAGAACTTTGCGGGTCGCCTCGGGCTGATCCAGCTCCTGGTCGGCGATCAGGCCGATGGGCAGCCGGAACAGGGAGTGGATCGTCTGTCCCCCGACGTTGAGGGCGGCAACGCCCGTCGGGGCGCACACTGCGATCTGCTTCGCGGTCGTCGCGGCGAAATGCTGCAGGAGCGTGGATTTTCCCGTGCCGGCTCGCCCCGTGACGAAGACGTGGTCATTGGTGTCTTCGATGCGACGCAACAGTGTTTCCTGCTCGATGGAGAGCAGCGGCATGGTCACGGCAACATGCTAAGCGTGCTGAGGCTCCCGGCCGGTCTCGGTGGCGGACCGCCGCATAAACTGACGGTGTGGATCCGGGGGTGATGGGGGCGCGTGAGCCGAGCGGGGACGCGTCGTCGAGCCGCAGGACCCGCCCTCGCCTCGCCCGGGACCTGACGATCCTCGCGATCGTCGGGGTCGTGCTGATAGCCGCCCTGGCGGCGGGGTGGGCCTCGCTCTACCGCCAGTTCTGGGGGCCGGCCGCGTTCGCGGAGCGGTACGTCGAACTGCTCGCGACGGGACGCGCCGCCGATGCCCTCGAGCTGCCGGGCGTGCGGATCGACTCGGCCCGACTCGCGCAGGCGGGGCTGCCGGAGGGCGCCTCGGACGCGCTCCTACGCCGCGCCGCGCTCAGCGCCCTCACCGACATCCGTGTCCTCGCCGAGAGCTCCAGGACCGAGGGCGTCGAGGTGACGATCGGATTCGAGGCGGGCGGAAACGCGGGCTCCACGACGTTCGTCGTGGAGCAGGACGGGACGATCGGCATCCTTCCCTCCTGGCGCTTCGCCGAAAGCCCCCTCGCGGTCATCGAGCTGACCGTGCGCGGTTCGATGGCCTTCGAGGTCAATGGCTTCCGGATCGACAAACGCCAGATCTCGCCGGCCGGGATGGCGGCGGCACCGCTGGACCCGGTGGCGCTCCTGGTCTTCTCACCGGGCATGTACCGGGTGTCGGTCGACACCCCGATCGCCGAGACGGACGGCGTCGACGTGCTCGCCGATGTCCCGCTCGCTCGCGTGCCCCTGGACGTCCAGGCGCAACCCACGGCGGAGTTCGTCGGCGTCGTGCAGGAACGCGTCGATTCGTTCCTCGACGACTGCGCCGCGCAGGAGGTCCTTCAGCCGACGGCCTGCCCGTTCGGCTTCGTCGTGCAGAACCGCATCGCAAGCCTCCCCTCCTGGTCGATCCTGACCTACCCGACCATCACCCTGGTTCCGGATGGTGCGGGCTGGGCCGTCCCGCCCGTCGAGGCCGTCGCTCGCATCGAGGTCGACATCCGGTCGCTCTTCGACGGCAGCGTTCGAACGGTGCAGGAGGATGTGACTTTCGGACTGGACGCCGAGATCACCGTCCTCCCGGACGGGTCGGCGTCTATCCTCGTCGGTTCACCGGAGGGGTGACCCGGGGGCCAGGGCCCGCCTCGAGTCGCGAATCCCGGTCGGCGAGCGTCGCGAGGCGCGCGTTGTAAGCGTCGAGCTCGTCATCCCCGACGCGGTCGACGTGGCGGTCGCGGCGGCGCTGTGCGCGGTCGTCGCTGCGACTCCACTGGATCGCGACCGCTATCGCGAGGATGAGTGTCGGGATCTCCCCGACCGACCAGGCCACGCCTCCCCCGATGTATTGGTCTTCGAGGGGCGTGGGTCCCCAGGTGCGACCCATCGCGCCGAACCAGTCCGCGACCATCAGCCCCGACTGCATCATGATCGAGATTCCGAAGAAAGCGTGCATCGCCATGACGCCGATCAGCAGGATCAGACGGAAGGCGTAGGGCAGGCGGTAGGGAACCGGGTCGATCCCGATCAGCGACAGGACGAAGAGATACCCGGTGATCACGAAGTGCGCGATCATCCAGAGGTGCCCGAGGTGGTCGTACAGAGCCCACCGGAAGATGTCGGTGTAGTAGAAGACCCAGAGCGAGCCGACGAAGAGCGCCGCCGCGACGATCGGGTTGGTGAGCACGCGTGCCACAGGGCTGTGCACGGCCCACAGGATCCACTCGCGGCCGCCGCGCGTTCCGTCATCGCGCTTGCGGATCGCACGGGCGGCGAGGGTGACCGGGGCGCCGGGCACCAGGAGCAGCGGGATTGCCATGGTCAGCAGCATGTGGCCCACCATGTGCACGCTGAAGAGATAGTTCTCGTATGCGGCGACCGGACCGGAGGCGACCCAGAAGAGCAGCAGGATGCCTGCGCACCAACTGATCGTGCGGAAGATCGGCCAGGCGTCACCGCGGCGGTGCAGGCGCACGACGCCGGCGAGATAGAAGAAGAGCGCGAAGCCGCAGACGAGCAGCCAGAGAAGGTCGATTTCCCACACGGTGAACCACTGGGCGATGCCGAGCTCGGGCGGCAGGGGCGAACCGGTGAGCTGTTCGGCCGGGGAGGGGTCCGCGATCGGGACGTCGCCGACCGGGGGCGCCGTCCGGGCCAGAGCCGCCGCGGCACCGCTGGCGATACCCATGAAGGCCAGTTCGAGGGCGATCAGAGACCAGAACGTCCGCGCGGCCGCGGTCTCGCCCGCCCGTGCGATGAGCCGCCGGCGATACACGGCTCCGAGCAGCCCGACGGCCAGGAGCGATCCGGCCTTCCCCACGATTATGACGCCGTACGCCGAGAGCAGGGCTTCCCAGGAACCCAGCCCGAGCGCGGCGCGGGCGTACCCGGACACGGCGACCACGACGAACGCGATCAGCGCGATCGTCGAGTATCGCGGCAGCACGTGTGCCATCCGCTGCGGCGTCGTCGAAGCCCGCAGAACGACCAGCAGGACGAGTCCACCGAGCCACACCGCCGCGCCCACGATGTGCAGCGCCAACGTCGTCACGGCTGCCGTGTGGTTCGCCGCGGCACCGTCGTGACTGGTGGTCGCCATCGGCACGAGTGCGGCGAGCCCGAGCATCCCGACCACCAGCGTGGAAGTCCAGGATCGGACCGCGAAGGCGAGGACCGTCAGAACAGCTCCGGCGAGCGTCGTGATGAGCCAGGCGCGTCCGACGTCCACGTCGAGCAGGAAGCGTCCGAGTTGCTAACCGAAAACGGCATCGGCGCTCGGGGTGGCGTTGAAAGCGTTGAGGAACGTGAAATAGCCGGTCACGCCGGCCGAGACGGTGAAGACGGCGGCGCCCACCGATGCGACATCGAGTGCGGTGTCGAACTCGATGTCGCCGACGCGGAGCGCGAACAGAGCGAGAACGAGGGAACCGGCCATCGCGGCGGCCCCGAGGTTGACGCCCAGATTGGCA
>DMUE01000055.1:0-1747 GCA_003476465.1 Microbacterium sp.
GATCCTCCCAGCACATCCACGCAGATGCCCGAGTCGTCCGCGAGCGCGGGCAACACCGTGTGCGCGGCCGCGGCACGCGCCTTGATCAGCGCGTTCTGCGCGAACGTCACGCCGTCCTCGACGGGTTCGGGTCCGTCGTACCCGATCACCTCGAGGTCGGGCCGGGTCTCCCGGACGATCGCTGCGAACTCCTCGACCTTGTGCGGGTTGTGCGTGGCGAGAACGATCCGGCGCGCCATCGGTCACTCCCCCGCCGGCACGGCGAGCGCTGCTAGCTGGTGCTCGCGAAGCGACGTGCAGCCGGCAATGCCCAACTCGAGCAGTGCGTCGAGCTCGCGCTTGTCGAAAGGCGCACCCTCGGCCGTGCCCTGCACCTCGACGAACAGGCCGCGCCCGGTGACGACCACGTTCATGTCCGTGTCGGCGCGAACGTCCTCGACGTACGCCAGATCGAGCATCGGCTCACCGTCGATGATGCCCACCGAGACGGCGGAGACCGAATCCTGTAGCGGCTGCGAGCGCTGCGCGATGAAGTTCTTGCGCTTGCCCCACTCGATCGCGTCGGCGAGGGCGACATACGCGCCCGTGATCGCCGCGGTGCGTGTGCCGCCGTCGGCCTGCAGCACGTCGCAGTCGATCACGATCGTGTTCTCACCCAGCGCCTTCGTGTCCACGATGGAGCGCAAGGAACGCCCGATCAGGCGGGATATCTCGTGGGTGCGTCCACCGATCTTGCCCTTGACGCTTTCGCGGTCGTTGCGGCTGTTGGTGGCACGCGGCAGCATCGCGTACTCGGCAGTGACCCAGCCCGTTCCCTTGCCGACCAACCAGCGCGGCACGCCGTTCGTGAACGAGGCGGTGCAGAGCACCCTGGTGCCCCCGAACGAGATCAGCGCGGACCCCTCGGCGTGGGCGCTCCACCCACGCTCGATCGTGATGGGACGCAGCTGGTCGGGTGCACGAGAGTCGGCGCGGGTGATCTCGGATGGCTCGGTCATGGTTTCCTCGAACTCCTCGTTGGTCTGGGCACTTCTTCACGCCGTTGGCGCGGATGGGCTGAGATGTCGGGCCGTGCAGGGTCAGGTCGGGGGCAGTTCGATCGCCCCCGTGTGCACGAGTTGAACCGTGCGCACCTCACGCCCCATGAGGCGATTCGCGAGGGCGATGAAGGCATCCGGCGACCCGCCCGTCGCCTCGTAAACGTGCGATCCGGGCTGCTCGGACGGCGTCAGCAGATCGCGCGTGACGAGCTGGCGGTACACGTCGTTGGCCGTTGCGTCATCGCTCGCGACGAGCGAGACATCCGCACCCATCACGTAGCTGATCGCGCCCTTGAGAAACGGGTAGTGGGTGCATCCGAGCACCAGCGTGTCGATTCCCGCGTGCCGGAGCGGCGCAAGATACTCCTCGGCGACCTCGAGAAGCTCGGGCGAACCTGTCACGCCGCGCTCGACGAAGTCCACGAAAGCCGGGCATGCCTGCGCGAACACGGTCAGCGCATCGTTGAGCTCGAGCATGTCCTGATAGGCGCCCGATCCGATGGTGCCCTCGGTGCCGATCACGCCGATCCGTCCGTTGCGGGTCGTCGACATCGCGGTGCGCACGGCAGGGCCGATGACCTCCACAACCGGGACGTCATAGCGCTCCCGCGCGTCGCGCAGCACAGCAGCCGAGGCCGTGTTGCAGGCGATCACGAGCATCTTCACGCCCTGATCGACGAGCGCATCGAGCACCTCGAGCGAGTAGC
>DMUE01000055.1:1756-3504 GCA_003476465.1 Microbacterium sp.
CCTCACCCTCGCGCGAACGGACGCAATATGCCGCGAGCGCACCGACCATACGGCACGTTGCGTCGGTTCGTGAGGTGTTCGGCCCGGAGGCTGGAGCCCGCGTCGGTAGAGTGACCGCATGACGGAGTCGGCAGACCGCCCCAGCAGCGCACTGCACACGGACCGCTACGAACTCACCATGCTCGGGGCGGCACTGCGCGACGGTACCGCCGACATCCCCTGTGTGTTCGAGATGTTCGCGCGGCGACTGCCCGGCGGGCGGCGCTATGGGGTGGTCGCGGGCAGCGGCCGCCTGCTCGGTCTGTTGCGGGCCTTCCGCTTCGGCGAGAGCGAGTTGGCGTTTCTCCGCGACGAGCGAATCGTGGATGCGGAGACCCTGACGCACCTCGAGAACTACCGCTTCCGCGGGTCGATCTCGGGCTACCGGGAGGGCGAGCTGTACTTCCCCGGCTCGCCCGTGCTCACGGTCACGGGCACGTTCGCCGATGCGGTCGTGCTCGAGACCCTCGCCCTGAGCGTGCTGAACCACGACTCTGCGATCGCGACCGCCGCGGCACGCATGTCCACGGCCGCGGGTGGACGGCCCCTCGCCGAGATGGGCTCGCGTCGCGGGGGCGAGGAGTCGGCGATCGCCGCGGCCCGCGCCGCCTACATCGCTGGTTTCGCCGCGACCAGCAATCTCGAGGCCGGCCGCCGTTGGGACATCCCCACAATGGGCACGGCGGCGCACGCCTGGACCCTGCTGCACGATTCCGAGGAGGATGCCTTCCGCGCACAGGTCGCCGCGCTCGGCGAGGGCACCACGTTGCTGGTCGACACCTACGACATCCGCCGCGCCGTCGAGACCGCCGTCCGCGTCGCCGGCACACGGCTCGGGGGCGTTCGGATCGACTCGGGCGACCTGCCGATCATCGCAACAGAGGTGCGCTCCCAGCTCGACGCGCTCGGTGCGACCGAGACGCGCATCACCGTCACCAGCGATCTCGACGAGTACGCGATCGCGGCCCTCGCCGCGTCCCCCGTGGATTCCTACGGTGTCGGCACCTCGGTCGTCACTGGATCCGGCGTCCCCACCGCGGGGATGGTCTACAAGCTCGTGGCCCGGCACGATGCCTCGGGCCGGTGGATCCCGGTCGCCAAGTCGTCCTCCGCCAAGACATCGGTGGGCGGACGCAAGTCGGCATACCGCACGCTCCAACGAGGCGTCGCGGAAAGTGAGCTGGTGATCGTCGACGGATCGGATGCCTCGGCATCCATCCCGACCGCGGCGCGATCGCTGCAGGTTCCCCTCATCGTCGACGGTGAGATCGACACTGCTGCGGAGGGTCCCTCAGGGACCCGAGCGGCGCGAGCCCACCACGCTTCTGCGCGGGCGGAATTGCCGCTGCAGGCCCTCGCACTCAGCAAGTCCGATGCCGCGCTTGCGACCGTGATGATGGGCCGCTCCTAGGCCAGGCGAGCCCATCGGTCGCCGAACCGTCACACCGATCCGCTCTGCCGCCTCAGGTCTGCAGCGACTCGTAGATCTCTTTGCAGGAGGGGCACACGGGGAACTTCTCGGGGTCGCGTCCCGGCGTCCACTTCTTGCCGCACAGGGCGCGAACCGGCTTACCGGTGATGGCCGACTCGAGGATTTTCTCTTTCTTGACGTAGTGCGAGAAGCGCTCATGGTCGCCGGGCTCGACGTCCTCATCCCGTGTCAGCTCCTCGAGCTCGCGTTCGAGGGTGGCGAGGCCGCCTTGGTCTGG
>DMUE01000055.1:3515-5684 GCA_003476465.1 Microbacterium sp.
ATGCTCCGCCAGGTCCACAGCATCGCCGGCGCACTGGCGATGCCTGAGCCGAACAGGACCGCAGCCTGCGCAATGACACCCGATGACCCCGCCCGCTGCGGTTGGTGGAAGGGGCTGTCGCCCGGCCGGGCGACAGCGTAGGGCGCCACCACCGAGGCGATGCTCGACAGTCCGAGCCCGGAGAGATAGAGCGCCGCGCACAGTCCGATCATCGCCGGAAGCACCGCCCAGTCGCCGTGCACGGCGACGGAGAAGAGCACGGCCACGGCGAGGACGGGAGTACCGAACAGGAGGATGGGGGCCAGCCTGCCGAGGCGATCTGCCAACCCGTGCACGTCGGACGCGAAATGCATCCAGACGGCGGTCGAGTCGTACGCGACGTCATCGTGCGGCAACCAGCCGAGAAACAGCGCAGAGAGCGTGACGGGAACCAGGATGGCGATGGTCAGCGGCACACCCGCGACCAGAAGCGGGACGATGGCAAGGACCGCCGCCACGGGGACGATCGCGAAGTTCATCAGGTAGCGGCGGTCGTGCGACCAGTACAGGATGCTTCGCGCGGCGATGGCTCCGCCCGGGGTGCCCGGCATTATGCCGAACCAGCCCAGGCCCGCGCGATCGCGCCCGGGCATCGAGCGAATCGCTCCGGAAAGCAGGCGCTCCGCGAGCCACGCCCACGACACCCACAGCACCACGACGGTGGCGAGAGCGATCGCGATCGAGGCGGCCGTGCTCGTGCCCCGGGGGTCTGCGACCGCCCACGCGGCTCCGAACGGCGAGAGCGCGAGCGCCTCCGAGACCGAGGCGAGGGGCTGGGCGACGCGGTCGTCCGCGGTCGCGAGATAGGCGCCGACCGGGACGCCTCCGGCGAGCGCTGCCAGGGCGAGGAGTCCCGCGATCGAACGACCGCGCCCCTCACGGACGACGAGCGAGGCCAGAGCGAACCCGACCCGTGCGGCGAGGGAGCAGGTCAGGATCGCGAGCACGGCACCGAACACGGCCAGCGCAAGGCTCTGCCCGTGCGCTTGCCAGGCGACGAGAGCGCTCACGGCGAGGACCAGCACGAGCGCGAGGGGAAAGCTGATCAGTGACGCGAGCGACAACACGGCCGAGAGACGACGCGGCGCCAGCCCGAAAACAGAGAAACGACGCGGATCGAGGGGGTCCACTGCACCGGTCAGTGCCGGACCGAGGGCGAAGGCGAGCACCAGCGCAGACCCGGTCCACACCAGCACGGTGGAGGTCCGGCCCGCCTCGGCGTCCGCGAGCGAGATGACGCCGAGGCATCCGATCGCCGCCACCGCGATCGACGCGATGAGGCCGCCCAGTGCCCGCAGCACATGCGACGAGTCGCCGCGCAGTGCTCCGATCAGCAGCGCCGCTCTCAGTCGGAGAACGTGTGCAACCACTCCAGACCCTCCGCGTCGTCCACGCCTCCGGACAATTCGACGAATCGCTGCTCGAGGGTCAGCTCGCCCCGCACCTCATCGACCGTGCCCGAGGCGAGCACTTCGCCCTCCACGAGCACCGCCACACGCGTGCACACCCGTTCGACCAGAGCCATCCCGTGACTCGACAGCACAACGGTGCCCCCGTGCTCGACGTAGGTCTCGAGGATGTCGAGGATGACCTGGGACGAGACCGGGTCGAGCGACTCGAACGGCTCATCCAGCACGAGGACGCGCGGGGAGTGGATCATCGCACCCGCCAGCATCACCTTCTTCGTCATCCCCGCCGAATAGTCGGACACGGCACGTCCCAGAGCGTCGACCAGATCGAACNNACTCCGCACACTTCGATCGTGCCGCTGTCCGGCCTGAGCAGACCGGCGATCATCGAGAGAGTCGTCGTCTTTCCGGCTCCGTTGGGACCGACCAGCCCGAAGAAGGATCCCCCAGGAATCGTGAGGTCGATCGCGTCCACGGCGCGTGTGCGTCCGAACTCCTTCACCACGCCTCGCAAGGCCAGCGCTGGTGCCGCCGCGGGTGCCCCCGTGGGTGCCGTAGCGTCGGCGGATCGCCCGTAGCCGGCGATGTCGACGATCGCGCTATCGATGGCGCTTGACTCGACGTCTGCGTGGGAGACGATCTCGTCCGAGACCGCCTCTTCCGGAACCACGCGCGAACCCCGATCGTCAACAGGGGGGCCATCGGCCGGATGGGAATCATC
>DMUE01000148.1 GCA_003476465.1 Microbacterium sp.
GCTTGTCCAGCTTCGACGGGTCCCACTCGCCCTCGACAAGGGCGTGGCGGACGAACAGCTCGCGCGCCCCGGCGCGGTCGATCCGGGCGAATTGGATGCGACGGCGGGGGATGATCTCGACTCCGAACAGCGTGACCTTCTCGAAGGCGACAGCGGCCCCGGCATCCTTCGACCAGTGCGGCTCGCTGACCTGACGCTTTGCGAGGTCGCCCGCGAGGGGCTCGGCCCAGGCCGGGTCGATCGTGGCGACCGTGCGGGCGTAGAGGCGCGAGGTCTCGACGAGTTCGGCGGCCATGATCGCCTTCGGCCGGGCCTTGCGCAGCCCCGAGCCGGGGAAGATCGCGAAGCGGATTCCTCGGGCGCCGAGATANNTCGGAACGGGCATTTTCGCGTCGGGCGGCTCCGGAGCCTGTCGACGGGACCAGCGACCGGATCTGCCGATGCACGTCAAACCATTCGCGCACCCGCACGTAGTTGAGGTGCTCGGCGCGGCACAGGCGCCGGAACGCGCTCGACCCGTTCTCGCGCTGTGCCTGCTGCAGGTGTTTCCAGAGGTTGAGGAGGGCGAGGAAGTCGCTGGTCGGATCGGCGAAGCGCGCGTGCAGCCGGTCGGCCTCCTCACGGCGCTCCTCGGGCCGTTCCCGGACGTCCTGGATCGACATCCCCGCGACGATCGGCGCCACCTCCGCGATCGCGCCGGTGCGCTGCGCCTCGATGAGCATGCGGGCGAACCGGGGTTCGATGGGCATTCGCGCTATATCGCGTCCGAGGCGCGTCAGGCGGGGGGCACCCCGCCCGGGTTCGATAGCGCCGAGCTCGCCGAGCAGATCGAGCGCCGCCTTCACGCCGCGTGAGTCCGGCGGGGTCAGGAACGGGAAGGCCTCGATGTCGCCGAAGCCGAGCGAGAGCATCTGCAGGATGACCGAGGCCAGGCTCGTCCGCAGGATTTCGGGCTCGGTGAACTCCGGGCGCTTGTCGAAGTCGTCGGCCCCGTACAGCCGGATCGCGATGCCGGGGCTCGTGCGTCCGGCGCGGCCGGAGCGCTGCTGCGCGGAGGCCTGCGACACGGCCTCGATCGGCAGCCGCTGCACCTTGGCGCGATTGCTGTAACGGGACATCCGGGCGGTTCCGGTGTCGATCACGTACCGGATGCCGGGAACGGTCAGGCTCGTCTCCGCGACGTTCGTCGCGAGGACGACGCGGCGCCGCACACCCGCCACGCGGGAGGGCTCGAACACGCGGTGCTGCTCGGCGGACGACAGGCGCCCGTAGAGGGGGAGCACCTCGGTGGGTGCGGCGCCCCGCGCATAGGCACCACGGACGGCGTCGGCGGCGTCGCGGATCTCGGCCTCGCCCGGCAGGAACACCAGCACGTCGCCCGGGGCCTCGCGGTCGAGTTCGCGCAGGGCCTGGACGATACCGGCGACCTCGTCGCCCTCGACGTCGTACGCGACCTCGTCGGCAGGTGCCTGCTCCGCGGGATCGCGGACATCAGGGAGGTCCGCTGGGACGGGAGTTGCGTCACCGGCCTTATCCCGCGCCTCCCGGGCGGAGCGTTCCTTCGAAAGGTCCGCCTCACCGACGAGGGGGCGGTACCGGATGTCGACGGGGAACGTGCGGCCGGACACCTCGACGATCGGCGCCGGCGCGCCCGTGGCATCCGCGAAGTGTTTCGCGAAGCTTTCGGGGTCGATCGTCGCCGACGTGACGATGACCTTCAGATCGGGCCGCTCCGGCAGGATCCGCGTGAGGTAGCCGAGCAGGAAGTCGATGGTGAGGCTGCGCTCGTGGGCCTCGTCGATGATGATCGTGTCGTAGCGGCGCAACAGCCGGTCGCGGTGGATCTCGTTGAGCAGGATGCCGTCGGTCATGAGCGCTATGAGGGTCTGATCGGAGACGTTGTCGGTGAAGCGCACCTTGTAGCCGACGAGGGTGCCGAGCGGCACGTCGAGCTCGGCGGCGATGCGCTCGGCGATCGTGCGAGCGGCGAGGCGGCGCGGCTGGGTGTGCGCGATACGGGTGCGTCCGAGGTCGAGGCAGATCTTCGGCAGCTGCGTGGTCTTGCCCGAACCCGTGGCGCCGGCGACGATCACGACCTGGTTGCCCTCGATGGCGCGCGCGAGCTCTTCCCGAGCGGCGCTGACGGGCAGCTCCGGAGGGAACGAGATCACGGGGACGGGCGCGGGCATAGCCCTCCATCGTATGACGCGCGCGCCCGCATCTCCCTGGCCGGTGGCGCGAGCAAGCCTAGGATGACCGCATGGGCTCGGAGGGTTTCGCACAGGTGCGTTTCATCGGCTACGCGATTCCGACGGCCCCGGCGATGATCGTGCCGCTGGGCAACCCCGATCGCGGATCGGCGATGGGTGGCACGTACCTCGGACTCTCCGACACGGCAGCGGATGTCGGGGGCAGGCTGTCCGTCATGCGCGAGGCCGTGCACGCGGCCCGTGATGCGCTCCCGGCCGGCGAGAGCGACGTGCTGAACGTCTTCGTCGCCCCGGAATTCTTCTGGCACGGTCCCGAGGGGCCGTATCTGCACGCGACCGGCGCGCCCGACCCGGTCGACCACATCCTGGACCGTCTTGCCGCGGAGTTTCCGCCCGGCGAGTACCCGAACTGGGTGTTCGTGTTCGGGACGGCGGTGACTGCGGCCGCGGACGACCCTCGCGAGGTGTTCTCGCGGCCGACGACGCGTGTTCGCAACGGCGTCGTCGCCGACCTCGCCCATCGCTACCGGCAGGCCGCGGCCGACGACGCGGCAAAGGTCTTCGAGATGATCGACGACTACCTGCAGTGGGGCCACGCGCATCCGGTCGTCCAGGTGCGCAACCGGGCGCTGATCCTCAGCGCGGCACCGCTCGGATCGGCGGGCGCTTCGTTCACCGCGCACGCCGCGACGACCGACAAGGTGTTCGACTCGGCCGAAGATCTCGTCCTCTGGGACGTTATGGGCCGGGAGGACGTCGTGACCGAGCAGATGACGGCGCACCCCTACGTCGACCTTTCGGCGGGCGACCTCAAACGAGACCCCTTCGATGCCCATGCGATCGTGCGCCTCGGGACGACGGGTGGCTCGGGCGCCGATACGGCCGTCGATCTGGCCGGCGGCACCGCCCGCGAGGTCGCTGTGGACATCGCGGTCGAGATCTGTCTCGACCACGACGACGCGCGCCTGCGGAGCGCGATGTCGCGCACACGCTGGCCGCGCAGGGACGGAATCGTCGACGACGGGATCGACATCCAGATCGTGCCGTCCTGCGGCGCGACCCTGTCGCTGGGGTCCATCGCGTCGGTCGCGGGCGGCTTCGCGTTCAACGTCGACGGTCAGCTCGCGGCCGGCGACAGCATCATGCCGACCGGCTCTGGATCGGTGTTCGGGGTGCGGAGCGCATATGGCAATTACATCGATCCCGCCAACCCCCGCTACCGGGCGCACACGCAACTCGCGGGGGTCCTGGCCGCAGCGGTGGGGGACGACGCTCGGTCGCCGAGTTCGTCGGATGCGCAGCTCGCCCGGTTCGCCGACGACCTCGTCACCGTGGTCCCGGTCGCGGCCCCGCCGACGCTCGACACGTTCTTCGCCGGCGGTCCCGGCGCCCTGCATATCTACGGTCTGAGCGCGCCGCTTCCGCTCGGCCCCCGATAGGTCTCGGCCGTTAGTCCTCGCCCCGGCCCCCGTCAAGCCCGTCCGCGAGGCGCCTGAGCTTCCTAGGCTGAATGGACCATGACGATTCCCCCCATCGCACTCCGCTCCGGGTATGACATCCCGCAACTGGGCTACGGCGTCTTCAAAGTCCCCGCTGCGGAGACCGAGCGCACGGTCTCGGAGGCGTTGGAGATCGGCTACCGTCACATCGACACGGCGGCGATCTACGGCAATGAGGAGGGCGTGGGCGCGGCGATCGCCGCCAGCGGCATCCCCCGGGACGAGCTGTTCATCACGACGAAGCTCTGGAACGACCGGCACGACGGCGACGAGCCGAACGCGGCGATTCGCGAGAGCCTCCACAAGCTCGGACTCGAACGCGTCGACCTGTATCTCGTGCACTGGCCCACCCCGGCTGCCGACAACTACGTCCACGCCTGGTCGAAGCTGATCGAGCTGCGCGACGCGGGCTTGACGCGCAGCATCGGTGTCTCGAACTTCCTCGTGCCGCACCTGGACCGGGTCGCCGTCGAGACGGGTGAGGTGCCCGCCGTCAACCAGGTCGAACTGCACCCCGCGCACCAGCAGCACGAGGTCGTCGCCTGGGGCGAGCAGAACGACATGCACGTCGAAGCCTGGGGGCCGCTCGGGCAGGGTAAGTACGACCTGTTCGGGCTCGCGCCCGTGCACGCGGCATCCGTTGCTCACGAGAAAACGCCGGCGCAGGTTGTGCTGCGCTGGCATATCCAGCGGGGGTTCATCGTCTTCCCGAAGTCCGTGCGTCCCGAGCGCCTGCGCGAGAACGCGGACATCTTCGACTTCGCCCTCTCGGATGCAGAGATCGCCGCCATCGACGCGATNNCCGCAGAGACTGCACTGCGAACGGTCCGGCCGGGAAGGAAATCAGATGACCTCTCGCCTCGCCGACTCCCGCAGCCCTTACCTGCGCGGGCACGCGGGCAACCCGGTCGCCTGGTACCCGTGGGGGCCCGAGGCGTTCGCCGAGGCCGCGCGGCGGGATGTTCCCGTTTTCGTCTCGATCGGGTACTCCACATGCCACTGGTGCCACGTGATGGCGCGCGAGTCGTTCTCGGACGACGCCATAGCAGCGCAGCTGAACGAGGGGTTCGTGGCCATCAAGGTCGATCGGGAGGAGCATCCGGACGTCGACACGACCTACCTCGCCGCGGCGGCGGCGTTCACGCCGAACCTCGGCTGGCCGCTGAGCGTCTTCGCGACGCCGGCGGGAGTGCCCTTCTATGCGGGCACCTACTATCCGCCGCGTGCGCGAGGACCTGCCCCCGGTTTCTCGGACGTGCTGGCGGCGGTGCGAGAGGCATGGACCGAGCGGCGAGGGGATGTCGAGGGCACAGCGGTCGCGATCGCCCACGCACTGCGCGCCGCCCCCGCGCCGCCCGGAGCGCCCGGCGGGCTGCCCTCGACGGACGATCTCGCGGCCGCCGCCGGCCTGCTCGCGGCCGCCGAGGACCGCACGTTCGGGGGGTTCCTCTTGGGCGGGTCTGCAGACGCTCCGAAGTTCCCCCTCGCGACCGTGCTGCGATTTCTGCAGGAGCGGGGCCTGCAAGAGGCGGCCCCGCTCGCCGCGCCGATCGCCGCGCGAACGGTCGCGGCGATCGCCGCATCGCCCTTGCGCGATCCGGTGGGGGGCGGGTTCTTTCGTTACGCCACCCGGCGCGACTGGTCGGCGCCGCACTACGAGCGAATGCTCACCGACAACGCCCAGCTGCTCGATGCCGCCGTCCGTGCGCAGGCTGAGCCCGTCGCGACAGGCATCGTCGCCTACCTCATCGACGTGCTGCAGCAGCCGTCGGGGGGTTTCGGGGCGGCGCAGGACTCGGAGTCGATCATCGCCGGCGAGCGGAGCGAGGGGGGGTACTACGCTCAGGATGCCGCTGGTCGGGCGCAGCTCGCCCCGCCGGCCGTTGACGGCAAGGTGGTGAGCGGCTGGAACGGCCTCGCGATCGGTGCCCTCGCCCGGGCGGG
>DMUE01000155.1 GCA_003476465.1 Microbacterium sp.
CGCGACGCCTAAAAGGTCCCGCCCATCGTGTGGAGCCGCTCGATGCGATCGGGGATCGGCGGATGCGTCGACAACAGGCGTGAGAGGGCGTTCTGGCGCAGTGGATCCGCCATCCAGAGGTGGGCCATGGAGGTGTTCGCCTTCTTCAGCGGCTGGGCGTGCTCCTGCAGCTTCGCGAGAGCCGAAGCGAGCCCGTCGGGGTTGCGCGTTGTGAGGGCACCCGTGGCATCCGCCAGGTATTCTCGCTGCCGCGATATCGCGGCCTGTACGGCGCCCGCGAGCAGTGGCGCGACGACGGCGGCGACGAGACCGAAGATCAGGAACACGATCTGCGCCTGCCCGTTGCCGCCGCCGCGCCGTGCCCCCCCGAAGAGGGTCAGCCGGAGGAACACGTCCGCGAGCAAGCCGATCGCCACGACGAGGCCGAAGACGATAAGGGAGACGCGGATGTCGTAATTGCGGATATGCCCGAGCTCGTGTGCCAGAACACCCTCGAGCTCCTGGTCGGTCATGATGTCGAGAAGCCCCGTCGTCACGGCGATCGCGGCTCGGTCCGGGGTCCGACCCGTCGCGAAAGCGTTCGGCGCGTCATCGTGGACGATGTGCACCTTCGGCATCGGCGTACCCGTGGCGATACAGAGGTTCTCGACCATGTTCCACAGGCGCGGGCTGTCGGACTTCTGGATCTCGACGGCGCCGGAGAGGGCCAGCGCCTCCCGGTCGGCGGCGAAGTACTGCACCGTGGCGTACCCCACGGCGCCGAGCACGACGAAGGCCGTTATCCACCAGTTGTTGCCGGCCAGCCATCCGGCCAGCAGCCCGAGCGCCCCGATGATCAGCACGAACGCGATCATGATGAACCACGTGTTGCGCTTGTTGCGCGCGATCGCCGAGTACATGGCGTCAGACCCGAGCAGTCAGGAGCGCGTGATCAGAACTGCACACGGGGCGGTTCGGAGATCGCCGCGCCGTTCTCGACCTCGAAGAACTCGCGCTCGCGAAAGCCGAGGTTCCGGGCGAAGAGGTTGTTCGGGAACACCTTGATCTTGGTGTTGAGCTCCCGCACGCCACCGTTGTAGAAGCGCCGGGATGCCTGGATCTTGTCTTCTGTGTCGACGATCGACTGCTGCAGCTGAAGGAAGTTCTGGCTGGCCTGCAGCTGCGGGTACGCCTCGGCGACCGCGAACAGCGATTTCAGCGCCTGCTGCATGTGCCCCTCGGCTGCTCCCGCTTCTGCAGGGCTCTGCGCCTGCAGCGTCTCAGCACGGGCGCGCGTGACGCTCTCGAACACGCCCCGCTCGTGCGCCGCGTAGCCCTTCACCGTGTCGATCAGGTTCGGCAGCAGGTCGGCTCGTCGCTTGAGCTGAACAGTGATGTCGCTCCATGCCTCGTCGACGCGCACATTGAGTTGCACGAGGGAGTTGTAGGTCGCCCAGAGGTAGATGCCGACGATGGCGATCAGGGCGACGACGATCAGGACCGGAATGAGCCATTCCCACATGGGTGTCTCCAGAAAGCGAGGTAGTCAGACGCGAGTGCCGTACGTCCCGCCATCCTACCGACGCATCCCGGCGAACCCCTGGGAACTCTTCGCCCAGGACCCGCTCGAGGTAGCCGTTCGCGAAGCGCCGATCGGGGTCGGGTCGGTCTCGCAGCGCCAAAACGCGTGAAGCGGGGATATCTCGCGGTATCCGCCGCTCACCCGAGCCGCGCGCGGCCATGTACCCCCGCCGGGGTTCGAACCCGGACTGAAGCGATTTTAAGTCGCCTGCCTCTGCCGGTTGGGCTACGGGGGCGTGACCGGTTGGCCTGTTTCCGTACCGCGGTCCCCTCCAGTATCGCCGACCTCGCGCGCCATCGCGCCAGACGGCGTGGGAGCCGAAGCATCCGGGGCATCCGTTCGCACAGGTACGCTTCGGGCCGTGTGCGGCGACGAAAACGGCATGCAGTTNNCGATGCCGGGAGCCCGGAGGTCAGCGGGACGCCGCCGCCTTCTCTGCAGGAGCGGACGCGGCGTCCTTCGCCGCGCCGGCGGTCTTGCCGGCAGCGGATGCCGGGGCATCGGTCTGGGGGGCCGCCTGGGCCGGACGGGGGCGCGCCGCGAACTCCTCGAAAACGTAGCGCGGATGCTGCACCGTTTCGAGGTTCACGAGATCGCGTCCCAGCCAGAAGTTGTTCCACCAGTCGCCGAAGACCCGGAGCTTGCGCTCCCAGGACGGGATCGCAAGCATGTGGTACCCGCGGTGCGCCAACCACGCGAGCAAGCCCTTCATCGCGATCTCGTTGGACTGGAAGACGCCGTTGTAGAGACCGAGACCCGCGACGGCACCCAGGTTCTTGTGGATGTAGTCCTGCGGCAGTTCTCCGCGTAGCACGGCGGTGACGTTCTTCGCGAGCAGCTTCGCCTGGCGGACGGCATGCTGGGCGTTCGGAACGCAATAGCCGCCCACCCCGCCACCCGTCAGATCGGGAACGGCCGCGACGTCACCGGCAGCCCAGGCGCCCTCGACGATGTCGTCGTCGGATCCGACACGCAGGTCGGCGCGGGTACGGATGCGGCCACGTTCTTCGACGGGCAAGTCTCCGCCGCGCACGACCTCGGGATTGGCCATGACGCCCGCCGCCCAGATGATGATGTCGCTCGGGATGACCTCGCCCGTCGACAACTCGACGTCGCCGTCGATCGCGCCGACGACCTGGGTGTCGAGGTGCACGTTCGCACCTCGCTTGGCGAGGTCGGCCAGCACCCACTCGCTGGACTTCAGCGAAACCTCGGGCATGATCCGACTCATCGCCTCGATGAGGTGGAAATGGGTCTCGTCGAACGAGAGCTCGGGGTAGTTCTTCAGCAAGGCGGAGGCGAAGGAGCGGAGCTCCGCGAAGACCTCGACACCGGCGAACCCGCCGCCGACGACGACGACCGTGAGCAGACGCTCACGGTCGGGGCCCGGCGGGAGAAGCGCAGCCTTGTCGAAGTTGGACATCAGGCGGTCGCGGATGGCGACGGCCTCTTCGATCGTCTTGAGGCCGATCGCATTGTCGGCGATGCCGGGGATCGGGAAGGTGCGGGAAACGGCACCCGCGGTCACGACGATCTGGTCGTACGCTTCTTGCCACGGCTCTCCGAGGGACGGTGTGATGATCGCCGTCTTGTTCGCGTGATCGATGCCGGTGACCTTGGCCGTCACGACCTTCGTGCGCTCGAGGTGCCGACGCAGCGCGACGACGGAATGGCGTGCCTCGATCGAACCCGCCGCGACCTCCGGCAGGAACGGCTGGTAGGTCATGTACGGCAGGGGATCGACGATCGTGACGTCGGCTTCTCCTTTACGGAGATGCTTCTCGAGCTTCCACGCGGTGTAGAAGCCTGCATAGCCACCGCCGACGACGAGGATCTTAGGCACGGTGCTGGTCACGTGGGGGGAACTCCTTGACAGTTCAACGGCTCGGCGTGCGCGAATCGCGCGCCGTTCTGACTCGCCGGGCAGCTGCGGTGACGCCGAGCGCCACCAGAATACCAGCCAGGGTGATCGCTGCGAGCGGCAGCGTTCCGTAGACCAGGGTTTCGCGGGAGGGAAGAAGCGCGGACCGGGACGGTGAGGCGGCGTCAGCGGGAGGCAGAGCCTCAATTTCCACCGGAGCGGCCGTCTGCTCGGGCACCGGACCCGAGTCGGCGCGCCGGTACAGACGGATCCAGTCCGCCAGGCTCCCCATCGGGTTCTCTGTCACGAGGGCGACGCTCGCCGACACAGCGGCCGCGGCATCCACGATCCCCGCCCCGTACAGATTCGGATCCGAACCGGCCGCCGGACGGGCGGTCTTGACGATCCGGTTGATGACATTGGCGACATCCAGATCGGGGTGCGCGGAGCGCACGAGCGCGGCGATTCCCGCGACGATCGGCGCCGCTCCGCTCGTCCCGCCCCATTCGACGATGCGCCCGTCGGCCGAGACCCCCAGCAGCTTTTCGCTAGGTGCCGAGATTCCGATCGTGATCCCCTGCGTCGACGCCTCCGCGCTGGCGTAGCCCTGCGGGTCGACGCCGCCGACGGTCAGCACCCCTGGGATGGTGGCCGGGGCTCCCACCCGGCTGGTGCCGGCGCCCCGGTTGCCCGCGGCGACCACGACGACGACGTCGTTGTCGAACGCGTACTCGAAGGCATCGTCCCAGCGCGTATCCCAGCCGAGGGTGTTCGTCGTGAACGACAGATTGATGACCGTCGCACCGTGGTCGACCGCCCAACGCATGGCGGTGGCGACCTGTTCGACGAAGGGCACAGTCACCGCCGAGCCGAAACCGAGCGATATCGACAGCAGTTCCGCCTCGGGGGCCACCCCGATCATCCCGGTGCTGGGCGAGGTGCCCCGGGCCGCCGCGAGGGAAGCCACCCACGATCCGTGATTGGAGTCGATGACCCCGACGGGCGTGCGACCGTCGGGACTGCCGATCCCTGAGACATCCGTGCCACCCGCGACCGCCCCGTCGAATTCGGGCGGGCCCGACCCGATGCCGGTGTCGATGATCGCGATCGTCTGTCCCGCGCCGCGGGTGGTCTGCCAGGCGGTGCGCACCCCCAGCGAATCGAGCCAATACTCGGCGGAACGCACCCGATCCGCTGTGTCGTCGGGAACCGGGGATGCGGACGCCGGCGCCCCGACGACGATCGGTGCGGCCGTGAGCATCGCCGCCATAGCGAGCGCGATCGCACGCAAGCCGCTCATGTCGCGTTTCCGGGGACTTCGCATTCGCACACCGTTGCCGACCAGCGAGAACGCTCCAGAGCCAGATCGCCGATGGGGTTGACTCCCGCCCCGGCGGCCAGGGCGTGACCCGCGAGCGCATGCAGACACTTCACGCGGGTGGGCATTCCGCCGGCCGAGATGCCTGCGACCTCGGGGACGTGCCCGTAGCGGGCACGATCGGCGAGGTACGCATCGTGAGCCCGCGCATATCCCGCCGAAACGTCGGCGTCGACGAGCAGCTCCTGCAGTTCAGCCATGACATGCGTGGCCTCGAGTTCGCTCATCGTCGCGGTCGCAGCGGGATGCGTGAGGTAGTAGAACGTGGGGAACGGGCTGCCGTCCGGCAGGCGAGGTGATGTGGCGACCACGGTGGGGTTTCCGCAGATGCACCGGGCGGCGATGCCCACCACGCCCCGGGCCGGGCGCCCGAGCTGCGCGCCCACGATGGCGAGTTCCCTCTCGGTGGGCGCGGCGAAGGGCGGTGTCGTCACTGCACCAGGGTAACCGCCACGCGCGAAGAAGAGCCGACCGGCTACGGGGCCGGCAGTTCGGGAGACGTGTGCGGGTCGGGGTCCTGCGTGGCGGGGGAGGTGACCGTCTGCGCGAGACCGGCGGTCGTCACGGATGCCAGAAGCTGAGTCATCCAATCGGTCGGTGTTTCGACGACATCGGCGCTCACCGGCTCTTCGCCAGCGGGTCGCAGAGCGGGGGGCAGATCGTTCACGACCAGATACACGACCTCGCCGGGCCGGGAATAGTAGAGCCGTTCACGCGCCTGGGTGGTGATGTAGACCGGGTCGCCCCACCGCTCCTGCTGCTGCTGCAGTTGCTCCACCTCTTGCTGACCGGCGCGGACGGATGCCTCGAGCGCGGCGATGTTCTGCCGCTGCTGCACGAAAGTGCCGAACGTGGGGACGAGCACGAACGCGGCAAGCACCACCA
>DMUE01000233.1 GCA_003476465.1 Microbacterium sp.
GGCCGAGCGCGATCCTGCGCTCCCACACGTCGCGAACACGCCCGCCTCGGCGCACTCGCCCGGGCTTCGGGGGCAGCTTCCCCGCGCGGCGCGACTCGACCAGTCGTGCGACCTCGGCCATCCAGTCCTCCTCATCGGGATCGTGGAAATAGTTGTGGCCCAGCCACTCGGCCGGCGGAAGGCGGAAGTCGCGTTGAGCGACATCGGTTGCCGAACCGAGGAGCCCGCTCCCGACGAAGACCGTGTTGATGAGGGAGTCGTCCACCCCGAACGTATCGAGGGCGATGACGGGGATGCCTCGCGCCACCGCCTCGATCGCGGCCGTCGAACTGACCGTGACCAGACCCTCGGCGCGGTCCAGCGCGTCGGCCATCGACTCGGTCGACACCACGAGGTTGGGCGGGAGCGGCCCGAGCTTTCGGAGGAGGTCGGGATACGCGTGCTTCTGGGCATGGGTCTGGTGCTCACCGGCGAGCGCACGTTCCTTGACCACGACGCGTCTGTCGGGGTTCGCACGCGCGGCATCGATGAGGATCTGCGCCACCCGCATCCGGTCGGCCCGCTCACGCGGCACGATCGCTTGCGAGGCGAAGACGAGGTCGGTGCGGACCTCCGCCGGCGGGCGGGCCCGGTCAATGGATCCTGCTCGCGCGAATGGAAGTGCCGCGAGCGCGAATCGCTGTGTCACGCCGCGCTGCCTCGCGAGGGCGCCGAAGGCGGCGATCTCGCGGGTCGAATGCAGCACGAACAGGTCGCTCTGCATCCGGTGCACCAGAGCGGCCGTGGTGGCCGGGATCGAGATGCCCGGCAAACCCGACACGATGACCGGCCGCGGCTCGAGCCGCGCGGCGAGGGCGATCAGCACGCGCACGACGGGGCCGCGCGCCGCGACCAGCACCACATCGGGCGCGAGCGCGCGGAGCGTCTGTTCGAGGTCCTCGTACGCCACCCGCCGCACGCGCGTCGGATCGAGCCCGCTCCGCGCGAGCGCGGCCGCCTGTTGCGTCGGGCTGACCACGAGCGCCGTCTCGACGATCAGCAGCTCGGCATCCGCCCCCGGCCTTGCAGAACCGAGCAGGGCGGCCGCCCACTTGACGTAGGAATCCGTGTCGGCGAGGGCGACGATCCGCAGGGTTGAACCCGCCGTGCATGGGCTGGTCACGGGCCCGTCACGCGAGGACGCGTCGGAGCTTCGCCATAGGGGCCTGCTCGCCCGGGAACACCCGCTTCACGCCGTCGCCGAGCGCCTGCTCGATGATACGGATGTCGCGCACGAGGTGCTTCAGACCGGCGGGCTCGAGCGAGGCGGCGTGGTCGGAGCCCCACATCGTGCGATCGAGTGTGATGTGACGCTCCACGGCGACGGCACCGAGCGCGACCGCGGCGACCGAGATCTGCAGGCCGCGCTCGTGCCCCGAGTACCCGACGGGAACACCCGGATAGCGGTCTCGGAGGGCCGGAATGACGCGCAGGTTGGCCTCGTCGGGCTCCATCGGATAGGTCGAGGTGGCGTGGAGCAGCACGAGACGATCAGTGCCGAGCACCTGCAGCGCCGTATCGATCTGGGCGATGGTGGACATTCCCGTCGACAGGATGACGGGCTTGCCCGTATCGCGAACCGCGCGCAGCAGCGAGATATCGGTCAGGCACGCCGACGCGATCTTGTGCGCGACCACGTTCAGGTCTTCGAGGAAGTCCAGGCTCGGAACGTCCCAGGGCGAGGCGAACCAGTCGAGCCCGCGCAGCAGGGCGTGGTCGGAGATCTCGACGTATTGTTCGCGTGTGAACTCCACGCGATGGCGGTAGTCGAGGTATGTCATGGTGCCCCAAGGGGTTTCACGCAGGGTGTCACGCATGTGCACGGGAGTGGAGATGTCGGGGGTGCGCTTCTGGAACTTCACCGCATCCGCTCCCGCATCCGCGGCGACGTCGATGAGCTGCTTGGCGATGTCGACGTCGCCGTTGTGGTTCAGACCGATCTCGGCGATGACGTACGCGGGACGTCCACCCCCGATCACGCGGGATCCGATGCTGACGGTCATGGGTGCTGCCTTTCCGTGGGAAGAACGAGGGAGGACGAATCGGTGCCCTCCGGTACCGGCCGTCGTGAGCGCAGCACCGCGTCGGAGAGTTCGCGGACCGCACCGCGGCCGCCCGCCCGGCTCAGCACGACGCGCGCGGCGGCCAGGACGAGCGGGTGCGCGCCCGATACGGCAACGGGCCACCCGACGAGTTCGAGGCACGCCAGATCGTTGATGTCGTTGCCCACGTAGGCGATGCGGGTCAAGGGAATGCCGCGGGCGGCGCCCCATTCGACGAGCGCGGCGGCTTTGTCGTCGATCCCCTGTCGGACGTCCACCTGGAGCTTGCGTGCTCGTGCTGTGACGACCGGGTCGGTCTCGGTCGACAGGATCAGCACCGGGATGCCGGCCCGACGCAGCTGCGCGATTCCCATTCCGTCGGAACGGCTCACGCGCACGGTCTCGCGTCCCTCGGCATCGGTCGTCGCCGTGTCATCGGTGTGCACACCGTCGAAGTCCGTCACGACAGCCGAGACATCGAGCGATTCGACAATCGCGCCGACAGAGAGAGGGGCGATCGCCTGCGCCAGCGTCAGCTGCTCCTCCGTGTCGATCTCGACCGCCGACAGTTCTCCGACCTCGACGATTCCCACACGACCGAAGAAGCGGTGACCGGCCAGCCGGAATCCCGCGACGTCCATCGCGTAGAAACCACCGGTTTCGAGGTAGTGCGGTTCGCGGTCCTGTCGTCGGGGCCGAACGCGAGGGTCGTGATTGATGCCCCGTGCCGCTCCGCCCGCATCCGGCGTTTCCCTGGCCCAGAGAAAGCCGTAGGTCCGGGTCGCCGAGAACACCACATCGAACTCGCCCCGGAAGACGAGACCGACAGCGTGATCGAGGTCGCCGGGGTGCAGGAACGGCGATGTCGCCTGCAGGAACAGAAGGTGGCTCGGTTCGGCCCCACTCGTCTCGAGCACGTCCAGGGCGTGCAGCAGCGCGCTCTCGCTCGATGCCGTATCACCGGCGAGAGAGCCGGGACGGAGCACGACCTGCGCCCCCCATTCCTCGGCGACGGCAGCGATCTGGGAATCGTCGGTCGACACCACGACCCGGTCGACGGATGCGGCGGCGCGCGCGGCGACGACGGCACGGGCGACGAGCGGCACACCCCCGACCCGGCGCAGGTTCTTGCGCGGAACGCCCTTCGAACCCCCGCGCGCCGGGATGATCGCGACCACTTCCGTCATGCCTCGCCTCCCTCGGATCGCCCGCCCACGGCCGCCCGAACGGTCATTTCGGCCCGGTCTGTGCGCAGCACGAGGGGCAGCGTCGTCGTCGTGGACGACGGCAGCGTCACGATCTCGAGCCGCTGGATGGCTCCCGCGAGCACCATCTCGACCGGCAGTCCACACCGGTCGACGCGGAC
>DMUE01000157.1 GCA_003476465.1 Microbacterium sp.
GTTTCCTTGTCGGTGACGGCTTCGACGAGCACGCTCTCCACCCTGCACCCTTCGGGCGTCAGAGTCGTCGCCGCATCCGTCGCAGCGACCTCCTCCGGCAGGGCGTCGACAGGATTCGAACCGCCGGTCGCGGACGGGTCGGGCAGCGTCGGCGTGCTCGCGCTGGGCCCAGCGGATGGCGACGACGAGGATGGCGCCGGGTGTGCTGTCGAGTCCGCGCTCCCTCGCCATGGTTGCGCCACGAGAAGCCAGACGACCAGAGCGACCACCGTGAGCAGCCCGGCGAGCACGACGGCTCGGCGACGCCGATAGACCGCCGGCGAGGGGCGGCGTCTGCGCCGGGGGCCGTCGCTGCTCATGTACCCAGGCTACGCGCGGCACCTGCGGCGGGCAGGGCGGCACGCCCGGGGCGGCCAGCGCGAGGATTTAGAGCGTCTTCAGCATCCTGGTGTTGCCGAGGGTATTCGGCTTGACGTGCGCGAGATCGAGGAACTCGGCAACACCCTCGTCGGGACTCCGCACCAGCTGCGAGTAGACATCCGGGGGCACGACCTGCTCCCCGATCGGCGTGAAGCCGCGGCCCGAGAAGAAGTTGACCTCGAAGGTCAGGCAGAACAGGCGCGTCAGCCCGAGCTGCCGAGCGTTGTCCTCAAGCGCACCGACGATCGCGCGTCCCACACCGCGGTGCAGCCAGTCATCCGTCACGATGAGGGTGCGTATCTCGCCCAGGTCCTCCCACATCACGTGCAGGGCGCCACAGCCGACCAACCGGCCCTCAGCCTCCGCGACCACGAACTGTTGCACCGACTCATACAGCAACACGAGGTCCTTGCCGAGCAGAATCCGCCGCTGCACGAAGGGCTCCAGCATGTCGCGAATGCCCACGACATCGCTCGTCCGCGCCGGTCGCACCGTGAACTCCCCCATCGCTCCAGCGTAGGCCCCGTCGATCGCCTTCTCCGCGCGTCCGCAATTCATCCCGGTGGCCCTCGGCACGCACAGCCGGCCGATACGGGAAAGCCGAAACGACGAAGAGCGGATGCCTGAGGCATCCGCTCTTCGCGTGTCCGGGCGAACCCGACAGGATCAGTCGCTCGTGATGGCGAGGTCCGGCGTGGACGAAATTTCGCCCGTCGACGCCACACCGACCGCGACCTTCTCGCCGCGCGGCTTGGTCTCGAACACGAACTCGCCGTTCTCGACGTCGACCGTGATGTGGTCGCCCGGGTTCAGCTCGCCGTGCAGGATGCGCTCGCTCAGCCGGTCTTCGACCTCGTGCTGCATCGCCCGGCGCAGCGGGCGGGCCCCGAGCGCTGGGTCGAAACCGATCTCTATCAGGTGCTCCTTAGCGGACTGCGACAGCGTGATCGTCATGTCCCGATCGAGCAGCCGGTCCGCCAGGCGTTTGGTGAACAGATCGACGATCTGCACGAGCTCGGGCTTGGACAGCTGCGGGAACACGATGACGTCATCGAGGCGGTTGAGGAACTCGGGCTTGAAGTGGCGCTTCAATTCCTCGTCGACCTTCCCCTTCATCCGGTCGTAGCTGGTCTGCGAGTCGCCCTCGACCTGGAACCCCACGGGGCCGCCGGCGATGGCCGAGGATCCGAGGTTGGTGGTCATGATGATCACCGTGTTCTTGAAGTCGACCACGCGACCCTGACCGTCGGTCAGACGACCCTCTTCGAGGATCTGCAGCAGCGAGTTGAAGATGTCGGGGTGGGCCTTTTCGATCTCGTCGAAAAGCACGACGGAGAACGGCTTGCGGCGCACCTTCTCGGTGAGCTGACCGCCCTCTTCGAACCCGACGAAGCCCGGAGGGGCACCGAACAGGCGCGAGACGGTGTGCTTCTCACCGAACTCCGACATGTCGAGCGAGATCAGTGCACCCTCGTCGTCGAACAGGAACTCGGCGAGCGCCTTGGCGAGTTCCGTCTTTCCGACACCCGTGGGGCCGGCGAAGATGAACGAACCCGAGGGGCGCTTGGGGTCCTTCAGGCCCGCCCGCTGACGACGGATCGTCTTCGACAGGGCGGCGATGGCCTCTTCCTGCCCGATGACGCGCTGGTGCAGCGCCTTCTCCATGAAGACGAGGCGGCTGGTCTCCTCCTCCGTCAGCTTGAAGACGGGGATGCCCGTGGCCTGCGCCAGAACCTCGGCGATCAGACCCTCGTCGACGACCGCATGCGAGGCGACATCGCCCGAGCGCCACTGCTTCTCGAGACGCAGGCGCTCGGCAAGGAGCGACTTCTCCTCGTCCCGCAGCCCGGCTGCCTTCTCGAAGTCCTGCTCCTCGGACGCCTGCTCTTTCTGCTGGCGCACGTTCGCGATCTTCTCGTCGAACTCCCGCAACTCAGGAGGCGACGACAGGATCGACAGGCGCAGCCGCGCACCGGCCTCGTCGATCAGGTCGATGGCCTTGTCGGGCAGGAAGCGGTCGGCGACGTACCGATCGGCAAGGTTCGCGGCAGCGACTATCGCCCCATCCGTGATCTGCACCTTGTGGTGCGCCTCGTAGCGGTCGCGCAGGCCCTTGAGAATGTTGATCGCGTGGGGCAGCGAGGGCTCCGCAACCTGGATCGGCTGGAATCGGCGCTCCAGCGCGGCATCCTTCTCGAAGTGCTTGCGGTACTCATCGAGCGTGGTCGCGCCGATCGTCTGCAGCTCTCCGCGGGCGAGGAGCGGCTTGAGGATGGATGCGGCGTCGATCGCGCCCTCGGCGGCACCCGCACCCACGAGGGTGTGGATCTCGTCGATGAAGACGATGATGTCGCCGCGCGTGCGGATCTCCTTCGTGACCTTCTTCAGGCGCTCTTCGAAGTCACCCCGGTAGCGGGAGCCCGCGATGAGCGAGCCGAGGTCGAGCGAGTAGACCTGCTTGTCCTTGAGGGTCTCGGGCACATCGCCCTTGACGATCGCCTGTGCGAGGCCCTCGACGACGGCGGTCTTGCCGACACCAGGCTCGCCGATCAGCACGGGGTTGTTCTTGGAACGACGCGAGAGGATCTGCATGACCCGCTCGATCTCCTTCTCACGCCCGATAACGGGGTCAAGCTTGTTGTCGCGGGCCGCCTGGGTCAGGTTGCGGCCGAACTGGTCGAGCACGGCGGAACCTCCTTGCGCAGCCTGGCCCGACTCGTTGGCCGCGCCGCTGACGGCCGCGGGCTCCTTACCCTGGTATCCGGAGAGCAGCTGGATGACCTGCTGCCGCACCTTGTTGAGGTCCGCGCCGAGCTTGACGAGCACCTGGGCGGCGACGCCCTCGCCCTCGCGGATGAGNNGATGTAGTTGTGGCCGAGCTGCAGGGCCTCGCGAAGCGAGAGCTCGAGCACCTTCTTGGCGCGTGGTGTGAACGGGATGTGTCCCGTCGGCTGCTGCTGGCCCTGGCCGATGATGTCCTGAACCTGCTCCCGGACGGCATCGAGCGAGATGCCGAGGGACTCGAGCGCCTTCGCGGCAACCCCCTCGCCCTCGTGGATCAGCCCGAGCAGGATGTGCTCGGTGCCGATGTAGTTGTGGTTGAGCATCTTCGCCTCTTCTTGGGCGAGCACAACCACACGACGGGCACGGTCGGTAAATCTCTCGAACATTTGCAGACTCCTCGGCGTCGGCCGGACGCGACCCCGCGGTCGCGCGTTACATCGAGGGTAACCAGCGGATGGGAGCCGCATGCCGGTGTTCGCCGTGGGCGTGACGCAGACGAGGAGCCCGGCAGTCCGAGTCGTCGCGCTCTCCCGCGCCCAACACCCCTGCTGCTTCGACGCCGTTGCCGCTCTCCCCGCGCGGCCTATGTGGAACCGTAGATCGGGACGCGCACGCCATCGAAGTCGTCTCCGACCAGGACGGCTGTGACGCTGTCGTCTTCGTCGAGGTCTGACGCCGAGGTGATCAGTGCGCGCGGCACCATGTCCATCGTGCACACCTGGTCAGTCGGGGGGTCGTCGAACGTGACCGTCACCTCAGCGGGAGCGGTCACTGCCGTGGAATCGACGACCGGAACGCAGGTAGAGCTGCCCCAGGTCATGATCACGAATGAGTCGTCCTCATCGATCCATCCGGCGCTGGGCGCGTACTCCGAGGCGGTGTTCGATGGATCAAGCCCCTGCACCGCGTCCAGTTCGGTGTCGCCGGTGTAGCGGTCCCCTGCGACGGTGACCTCAAGGTCGGTCGCGGGATCCATGCCGGGCAGGGCCTCGACGAGCGTCACGCGCGCCACCATGTCCGTCGTGCAGACGCTGTCTTCCTCGGCTTCGGCGAGGATCACCGCGAACGTTCCGTTGTCCTGCAGCGCGGCATCCTCGACGACCGGGACACAGGTCGAGCTGCCGTGCGTGATGATGCCGATCATCCGGCCGTCGTCGAGCCAGGTCGCATCGACCTCGACCTGCGCGACGTCGCCACCGCTCGCTACCGAGCTGCTGCTCCCCGGTGACACGGGCGAGGCGGCGCACCCCACGAGTGCAAGGAGCATTACGGCTCCCGTGCCGAG
>DMUE01000049.1 GCA_003476465.1 Microbacterium sp.
GCGGCCTCGTCGATCGCCTCGGCGATCGCAAGGAGCGCATCGCGCTTTTCCGCGTCGCCGAGAAGGCCGATCGTACGCGCCGCCGACTGGGCGAGCAGCATCCGTTCGCGTGCGGTCGTCGCGGTGGTGGTCATCCGCCCAGTGTATCGGCGGAGGGCGTGAAGGCGGGGCGGCGGATCGGGCCGGTGACAGGCACGGAGATCGGCTCGGGGTTCGGGTCGAACCATGTGCCGATGGCTTCGCCGCGCAGTGCTCCGTCGACGAGGTCGGCGCTCGTGACGAGCACGCCGACTCCGGATGCCGTTGCCACACGTGCGGCCGACACCTTGGTCGCCGCGCCACCGGTTCCGACGCTGTTCACGACGACCGATCCGAATTCGTAGCCGCCGAGGTCGTCGCCGTACTCGACGCGGCGGATCGGTCGCGCACCGGGCTCCCCGGGCGGCCGGGTGTAGAGGCATTCGATGTCGCTGAGCAGGATGAGCGCGTCCGCACCGATCAGCTGAGCCACCAGGGCCGCCAGTCGATCATTGTCCCCGAAGCGGATCTCGTGCGTTGCGACGGTGTCGTTCTCGTTGACGATCGGCAGGATGCGCAGGCCGAGGAGTCTCTCCATCGCCCTTCGAGCGTTCGAGCGCGGCGTCGCATTGTCGAGATCGCCCGCAGTCAGCAGCACCTGGCCGGCGAGGATGGCGAACCGGTCGAGGCTGGTCTGATACCGCCACATCAGCACGTTCTGGCCCACCGCTGCCGCTGCCTGCTGAGTCGCAAGATCGTTCGGGCGTCCCTCCAGGTTCAGGAACGGGATGGCCGTGGCGATCGCGCCCGACGAAACCAGGACGATCTCGGTGCCGCGCGCGTGGGCTGCGGCCAGTGCCTGCACGATCGAGTCGATCTTCGCGGAGTTCTCACCGCTGATCGAGGACGAGCCGACCTTGACGACGACCCGGCGCGCGGTCGCGATGTCGTCGCGCCTGCGAGCGGTCACTCCGTCTCCTCGTCGTCCAGGCCGATCTGTGCGGTATGCGCGGCGCTCTGCGCCGACTTGGTGGCGATGCGCTCGGCTTCGAGCTCGGCGCGCGCCTCGGCCTTGGCGTCCATGCTGGCGTAGTACTTCTCGCGTCGCTGCGACGTCGTGCGCCGCGGGTTCATGTCCAGGCGCGGGTCGGTTCCGCGCGGTGCGGTCATGAGCTCGGCGACCGAGCCGAGGGAGGGCTGCCAGTCGAACACGACGCCGTCGCCCTCCCCGATCACCACGGTGGAGCCGGGCTGAGCGCCAGCCTTGAACAGGCCGTCCTCGACGCCGAGCTTCTCGAGCCGGTCGGCCAGGTAGCCCACGGCCTCTTCGTTCTGGAAGTCTGTCTGCTGCACCCAGCGGACGGGCTTCTCGCCGAGCACGCGGTAGATGTCGCCATAGGTTCCGCCCTCGACGCGGATCGTGAACTCCCGCTCCGATCTGCGGGGGCGGATGACGATGCGCTCGACGACCGGCTTGGCCGCCTCGGCGATCCGGTGCGCCGCGACGACGTCGCCGAGCGCGAACGTGAGCTGGCGGAGTCCTTCGTGGCTGACCGTGGAGATCTCGAACACGCGGAACCCGCGCGCCTCGAGGTCGGGCCGCACCAGTTCGGCGAGCTCTCGCGCCTCGGGCACGTCGATCTTGTTCAGGGCAATGATCTGGGGCCTCTCCAGCAGGGGCAGCTGGCCGTCGGGAACGGGATAGGCGGCCAGTTCGGCGAGGATGACCTCGAGGTCGCTGAGCGGGTCACGGCCGGGCTCGAGCGTCGCGCAGTCCAGCACGTGCACCAGAGCGGTGCAGCGCTCCACGTGACGGAGGAACTCGAGTCCGAGCCCTTTCCCTTCGCTGGCGCCCTCGATGAGACCGGGCACATCGGCGACGGTGTAGCGCACTTCTCCTGCCTGCACGACACCGAGGTTCGGGTGCAGGGTCGTGAACGGGTAGTCGGCGATCTTGGGCCGCGCGGCGGAGATCGCGGCGATCAGGCTCGACTTGCCGGCCGACGGATAGCCGACGAGCGCGACATCGGCGACGGTCTTGAGTTCGAGGAGGACATCGCCCTCCCAGCCAGGCGTGCCCAGCAGTGCGAACCCGGGTGCCTTTCGCTTCGGGTTGGCGAGCGTCGCGTTGCCGAGTCCGCCGATTCCGCCCGGGGCGACGACGAACCGCATGCCGGGTTCGATCATGTCCACGAGCATCTCGCCCGAGGCGTCCTTGACGACGGTGCCGACGGGCACAGGCAGTTCGAGGTTCTCTCCCGCAGCTCCCGAGCGGTGGTCGCCCATGCCGAACCCGCCGTTGCCCGCCGAGCGGTGCGGCGCATGGTGGTACGAAAGCAACGTCGTCACCTGCGGGTCGGCGACCAGCACGATGTCGCCGCCATGGCCGCCGTTGGCGCCATCCGGGCCGGCCAGCGGCTTGAACTTCTCGCGCTTCACCGACACGCAACCGTTGCCGCCCTTGCCTGCGGACAGGTGCAGCGTCACCCGGTCGACGAATGTGACCATGCGCTCCCCCTTACGGTTCGCCGTGCTTGTGTGAAATGTTG
>DMUE01000031.1 GCA_003476465.1 Microbacterium sp.
CCAGGCGACCGAGCTCGCTAAACGGGCTCATCGCATTTGAGGGTGTAGTGCGGGTCTGAATCCTCCGGCTTCGAGCAGCGAGCGGGCGACATAGTTCGTGAGATTGCGGAAGCCGAGGGCAGAGCCGCGGAGGTGCTCGAGCCGTCCGTTGATCGCCTCCGTCGGCCCGTTGCTGGTGCCGGGTCGGTCGAAGAACGCGAGCACGTCCGCGGCGCGCTGCTTCAGCGTCCGGCCGAGGCGTCGGATCTCGACGAGCGCGGCCGGGACGCCGGTGGTGACCGCGTCGATCACGGCCTGCATCATCTGCTTGCCCTTCTTTTTGTCGGGCTCTCGGTACGCGGCGATCATGCGCTGATAGATACCCCAGGTCGCTTCGACCTCGACGTGCTCCTCGGTAGCGAACAGTGCCTCCAGCCGGATTCTCTGCCGGTCGGTGAGCAGCTTGTCGCCGGTGTGGAGGGTGCGACGCGCCTGGTAGAGCGGGTCGCCCTTCATCCCGCGCCTGCCGAACAGGTCCTGCTGGACTCGACGCCGGCAAACATCCAGCGCGTCGCCGGCGAGGCGGACCACGTGGAACGGGTCCATGACGGGGACCGCGTCGGGCAGTTCTTCGGCGGCGGCGGTCTTGAATCCGGTGAACCCGTCCATCGCGACCACCTCGATCCCCGCGCTCCATTGCTTCGGGCGATCTGCGAGCCACTGCTTGAACACCGCCTTGGAACGGCCCTCGACCATGTCCAGCAGTCTGGCCGGGCCGGTCTTGTTCCGGGCGGGGGTGAGGTCGATGATCACGGTGACGTACTTGTCCCCGAACCTCGTGTGTCGCCAGACGTGCTCGTCGGCCCCGATCGTGGTGACGTGGTCGAACCGGGCCGGGTCGTCGATCAGGTGACGGCGGCCCTCGGCGATGATCGCGCTGTTCGCGGTGTGCCAGGACACCCCGAGCCCCGCCGCGACCCGGGAGACGGTGAGGTGGTCGACCACGATCGCTTCCAACGCCCACCCGAGCCCGCCGCGGGAGATCTTCGCCCGGGGCGCCGCGGCCTTCGAGGTGTCCTGCCGCCACGTCTTCCCGCAGCGCTCGCACCGGTAGCGGCGCACCCGCACCAGCAGCGTCGTGGGCCGGTGCCCGAACGGCTCGTGCGCGAGGCGACGCACGACGGTGTCGCGCACGACGCCCTCGACGCCGCACTCCCGGCACCACGGATCCGGCTCGACAACGCGACACTCGATCACCGCCCGATCCGGCTCGAGCCGCTGCCCGACGGCTTCGAGGCCGAGCTCATCGAGACGGCAGAACGTGGTCAGATCGGGCGCAGCGAAGGTAGCGTGGAGCAACGTCGAGGTCTTTCAGATGGACAGCCTATGAACTTCCATCCTGGAAGACCTCGACCCCTATCCGCGAACCGGCCCGCGAACCCCGACTACACCCTCAACTGCGAAGAGCCTCGTTGCCACACGCCGTAAGCCCGGCGACCAACCCCAAAGCAACGAACGTACACATGGTGCGCTGAATGAGACCGCGTGTCACAAGCACGTTGCTCCCGAATTGACAGAGTTGGGAATGATGATCACCGCAGCATCCGCATATACCGAGAACGCCCGAGTGCGCCTGGGTCCACCTTATGCCGACCGGAGCAGCCGGCTCGCTCCGCCGGGTTTGCGGATCCCGCAGCGGCCCGGAGCCCGTCGCGGCAATCGACCGCCACTTCATCAACCGGTCGTACTAGCTGGCTTTCCGCCGCGCGAATTTGAGGTCGACATACTCGACATGCTCGCGGGAAATGACAGCAGTGAGTGTCCCGCCGCTCGGGAGGTTCGCGCCGATGGCGTAGACAAACGGGTCCGTGTCGATCTCTGCGCCGATCACGGGCAGGTCATCGACAATGACGTCGACCCCATGGCGGACCACGCGCTCCGAGGTTAGCGCGGGGGAATCCCAGACGTGTAGGCCGAGTCCGAGCTGATCGCGGAAACGATTCACCAGGATGTGGTTCGCGTGATGGACGAGGAGGTAAGGGAGCGTGGTGTACTCGGACTCGTCACGATGCCACCAAGTTTGCACTGCGTCCCACAGTGTCGGGTACCGCATGCGTTCGACGTACTCGAGCAGCCAGGTTGGACGCGGCCACGGCGGGACTTCCTCGAGCGAACGACGCGTCTGGTCATCGAGGTCAGCGAGATTCACCGGGTCAGACTTATCATCCGGGTTTCGCCACAATGTCGCCGAGACACTCACACTCATCATGTTCATGCCGCGCTCATCGGTACCGGAGCTGACGCCAATGTCGGTGACCCCCACAGAACGCTGGTGAGCAAACTCGAAGACGGGGATCGGCATGCGCTGGAGCTGCTGTTCGCGTTCGAACCGCGGGTCGGGCGCGTCTTCCGGAAGGACTCCACCGAACTGCATGATTGCCTATCCCTTACGTTGTTCAAACGAGGTCTAAGTCGCGGCCAGGGTCACACCGAGCCATGTCCACACTGTCACAGTGTTCCTACTTCCGATCAGCCTGCTGCTGAGCGATCCGCTCGCGGGCCAATCACCGCGCGCGTGTGGGATCGTTTCGCTATGCAGATCGTAGGACCGGTGCCCGAAGACGCTCCTGACCCGCGACTGGAGTCAGCTGCTCGGGCGCGCGCCTTCCCTTTTCCCATCGTCGGTCTCATTCAGCAGCCTGCAATCACCGACACTGGCGGGTACGGATTCCGGGAGCATGAAGGAAGTTCGGGCCGCACCTCGGCGGCTGTTTCTATCAGCTACACGTTCTGGCGTAATCCATCCGATCACTCAGACCCCACGAACCTTGCTGATCTCGACGGGCAGACTCGCGCATCGCTCGAAACTGAACCGCCCCGGCCGAGACCGGCTTGGATGAAGGAGCTGGTGCAGCTGATGAGATATCCGCTGCTGTGGGAGGCGGTGCGAACGAGCTGGGATCGCGAAAACTCTTAGGACTCATCGCTCGCTCAGCAGCTCGTCGATCACGCGAACCACGTTCTGCGGAATCGTTACCGTGAACAGCTCGGTCTGCGACGTGGGACAGATCCGGATACAGGCTGGAAAGCAACAGCCGCCGCGGTCCGTGCCGGAGCGACCGCACGGCTCGACGGCTGCGATGTCGATGCGCTGGAGCTCGACACAGATCCCTTCGTTCACGGGATCGGGTTCCAGCTCGAAGACCACGTCGTCGTCACAGTCGTGCTCGCACGAGACGAACTGCCATATCTCAACTTGGCATTCACAACCAACGCTTTGCCGGCAGCAACCTGACATCTGGAAAGAAGCAGCCACCCCTTCATCCTTTGACCGCGACCAGCTCACGTGGACCCGGTGACGGATCGGCTAACGCGAACGAGTCGCCTCGGCTGGGTTGCGGGAATATTGCCGTGAACTCGAGTGGCCGAATCGGACAATACTTAGTGTGACCACCCACGACGGCGCGATCATCCGCCGCTCCCTCGAGCAGCCAGCGGCGTTCGCCGAGCTGTACGACCGGCACGAGCGGGTCATCTTTCGCTATGCGGCCCGTCGGATCGGTGCAACCCAGGCGGATGACATCGCCTCAGAGACGTTTCTCGTCGCGTTCACGCACCGGCGAGACTTCACGGGCAGCGAGGACGCGCGCCCGTGGTTGCTCGGGATTGCCACAACACTGATGCGACAGCACGCGCGGACGGAAGCGAAGGCGTGGCGGGGCATGCTCGCGTCGGACCTGGCCCGCACCGACATCGACCAGATTGACGCCGCCGACGCTCGCCTCGACGCGAAGCGCCTCACCCGCCGACTCGGCAAGGCACTGGCCCGCCTGCCAACCGGCGACCGCGACACTCTTCTGTTGCACACGTTTGGAGATCTCGACTACGAGGGCATCAGCGAAGCGCTGAGCATTCCGGTCGGGACCGTCCGTTCACGACTGAACCGCGTGCGCCGCAAGCTGCGCGCCGCTATCGAACCGATTTTGAATCAAGAGAAGGAACAGAGCCATGGACGAAATCTCGCTCCTGCGCCGAACGCGGACTGATATCCCCGAGCGCACTCCGGCGGGTGTTGCTCGCGGTCGGGCGGCGCTGTTCGCTCAGATCGAGGCAGAAACGCCATACGCGCCGTTCGCAGCTCTAGGGGACGACACCTCCTTCACCCCTCTGCCGCTGCGCCGTCGTCGACGCCGCACCGTGGCGTGGACGGGATTCTCTGCCCTGGGCGCCACCGCCGTGGTTGCCGCGCTCGTCGGCAGCAACCTGCTCGGAATTGCAGGCTGGCAGGGCGGCGCCGATCCGGCAGCCGCCGACGCGCTCAACGCCGCAGCTGTCGCCACCCTTGAAGTCAGCGATCCTCAGCTCGCGCCCGGCCAATACTTGCGCGTGCACACCGACGCGGTGTACATGGCGCAGGGATGGCTCGACGAGGACTTCGACGCGGCCCGCGCGAACGGCGAGGATATGGATAACGTAACGGTCGAGCCGGTGTTCTTCATGCTGAAGGACCGGACCGAATTGTTCGTACCCGCTGATCTCAACGACACCTGGTGGCAGATCCGGTGTGCGAGCACTCTGGCCCAGACTTTCGGCCCTAGATCCGAGCTGGCGGCGCAGCGGAGCCCGGCAGGGCTGGCAGGGGTCACCGACCGCCTTTATGATCTGCCAGGCGGCAGGTTCAAGGTGGAAGGGCCCGGCGATAAGGTCACGCTCGGCGACCCGGTGGACGGATTCTGGGTTCCGGGTGGAACGAGCAGTGACTTCACGCAGCTTCCCTTGGATCCAGCCGAACTGCTGGCGGAGATCTATCGTGTGACCGCCGGGGCGGGCCCCTCCCGCGATGGGGAAGCACTCGTCTGGATCGCGGACACCCTCCGGCAGGGCACCGTACCCGCCGAATACCGCGCCGCCATGTATAAAGCGGCCGCGCTGATCCCGGGTGTGACCATCACCGAGGGTCAGGCAACCCTCAACGGAGCCACAGGCATCGCCATCGGGCGTGATGAAACGAACAACGCCTTCCGGCAAGAGATCATCGTCGACACCGCAACCGGACAATTCATCGGGGAGCGGCAGGTAGCGCTGGAAGGCTATGGCGGCGGTGCCGTGGCCGCTGGCACCACTGTTGGATGGACGGCTGCCACCACCGAGATCGTTGACGCTGCGCCAACCGACGTGTCCACCTGCGGCGTGTGATGGACGGTATATCGGCGATCGATCAGCCCAATGCGCAGCCCATCAGCCCGTCCGACATCACGCTTCCGCTAACCACCCAGATCGATCTCACCTGGCTCATGTCAGCCACGGCTGGCTAAAGCGCGAAGCCTGGGATCCGGCACGGCCCGAAAGCCTGTCGCTCAATGCGACGCTGCCCTG
>DMUE01000097.1 GCA_003476465.1 Microbacterium sp.
CGACCAGGGTGCCGTCGATGTCGAAGAGGAGGGCCGTGGGCGTGGGCATGTTCCCAGGAAACGCCATGACAGGCCTGTGACGCACGGGGCTGGCGGAACCGACACGAGTGTGCCAGGCCGTGTCGCCGCCGCATCCGTTGCCCTCGCCCACGCATCTTCGACAGGCGGCCCACAACTTACGTCGAAGGCACGATCATGGTCGATTCCCCGCAACGCCTCACCCCCACGACGGCGCGAGCTTCTTTCTGGCTCTGGATCACATCCGTCATCTCGGTGATCCTGGTCGTGCTGACCACGATCGCGGCGGCCGTGCTGATGTTCGTGCCGGCATCGAGCGCGTTCTTCCGCAGTGCCTGATCCCAGCAGGCCGGGCGAACGCGGATGGCCCCGTCGCGGGGGTGAGGTGGAGCCGACGATCCTGTCAACCCGGTACCGCGAGGTTGTCGGGCAGACGATCCTCGCTTCATGACCTTCCAGCCATCCCGCGCAATCGTGACCGGCTCCGACTCGGGTATCGGCAAGGCGACCGCGGTCGCGCTCGCCGCGGCAGGCATGGACGTCGGGGTCACCTGGCATGCGGACGAAGAGGGAGCGCGCGACGCGGCCCGTGAAGTGGCGGAGCTCGGTCGGCGTGCCGTGGTCCGGCACTTCGATGCCACCGACATCCCCGCGTGCGGGGATGTCATCGATGACCTCGTGGCGGAGCTCGGCGGTCTGGACGTCTTCGTCAACAACGCCGGCACGGGCGACAACGCGCCGTTCCTCGAGTTGACCCTCGATCAGTGGCGTCACACGGTGAGCGTGGATCTCGAGGCGGCATTCCTCTGCCTGCAGCGTGCCGCGGGGCACATGATCGGCGCAGACGGGGGACGCCTCATCGCGATCACGAGCGTCCACGAGCATCAGCCGCGGGTCGGTTCCGCAGCGTATGACGCGGCCAAGCACGGCCTCGGCGGTCTGATGAAGACCATCGCCCTGGAGCTTGGGCGCGAGGGGATCACCGCCAACTCGGTGGCCCCGGGCGAGATCGCGACGCCGATGACCGGGCAGGAGGACGAGGATCCGCGCGGAAAGGACCGTCCCGGCGTGCCCCTCGGCCGACCGGGCGACGCCCGCGAGATCGCCGCTGTCGTCGCCTTCCTCGCCTCACCCCAGGCCTCTTACGTCTCGGGAGCGTCGTACGTCGTCGACGGCGGGATGCTGCAGATGGGCCCCCAGGCGGGGTCGCACCTCGAATCGGACGACTGGCGTCAGAGCTGAGCGCCTGAACGGCCGCCCCGGGCCGCGTGGCCCGCGTCGGGGGGGCGCGTCGCGTGCTTCTCGGCGAGGTCTGTGCGCACTTCGGCACCTACGCCTAGCCACTGCGGCGCCAGGGGCGACCCGTCGAGGTGCTGCGGCGTGCCTGCTGCCCGATGGGCGCTCTCGCCCGCCGGGCGAACATCCCAGAGGTCCGTTGGGGCGGGGGTGCCCTGATGTGGTGTGCGCGGAGCCACGATCGTCGGCCAGACCTCTCGCATGTCCGGACCCCCGGCGGGGCATCGGACTCGCCGGTATGCCCCTGCTCATCGCCCGCTCGGCCNNCGCCCGACGACCGGCATTCTCTTCCTGCTGGTGGGAGTGGCCGTGATCGTCGGCTCGGACAAGCGGTTGCAGCGCGGGTCCGGGACAGCGGACTGTTCGACCCGAACGCCTGGATCGAGGAGATCCTCGGTGTCGGCCGATCAGAGAACTCGGGTCGAGCGCACGCAATATGGTTGCGGTGTGTTCACAAACGATCCGCTGCCCGATCGCCCCGCCCCCGAAAATCCCTCGGGCAAGCTCGTCCTCTTGCGTCACGGCGAGACGGAGTGGTCGAAGCAGGGCCGGCACACGGGTCTGACGGATATTCCGCTCACCGCGCACGGCGAGGACCTGGCGCGCGGGGCGGGCGGGCTGGTCTCCGGCTACGACTTTTCGCTCATCCTGAGCTCCCCGCTCGAACGCGCGCGNNCTCGGCTACGACTGGAGCGCTTTCACCCACGGCGTGATCCGCGGGAAGACACCCGGTGAGACCGTGGAAGAGGTCGCGGGGCGGGCGTCGCGGGTGCTCACCCGCGTTCTGCCGGCGATGGTCGAGGGGGATGTCGCACTCGTCGCGCACGGCCACTTCCTGCGAATCCTGACGGCCGTCTTTCTGCGGATGGCTCCCCGTTTCGGTGCTCAGATCACCCTGGATGCCGGATCGGTGTCGGTGCTGAGCTTCTATCGCGAGCAGCCCGCGATCCTGTCGTGGAACTACGGCCTCCAACTGCCGTTGGCGCCGTCGGAATCCTGAGGGCGCTTCGCGCCAGTGCTTACGGGCACACGCGAACGGCGCGCCCGCCGAATTCGACGATGTCACCGATCTGGAGTTGCCGCCCCCGGCGGCGCTCGATGTCGCCGTTGACCGTCACATACCCGTCGATGACGGCCTCTTTCACCTGTCCGCCGGACTCGAGCAGCCCCGCGAACTTCAGGAACTGGCCGAGGCGGATCATGTCGCCCCCGATCGGCGCATCGTCGACCGACGGATTCGTCATGCCGGAATGCTAGCCCAGGCCGGGCCGCAGCTCGCTCAGGGACAAGCGAAGAACGGCCGGCCTTCAGACGCGACGGCGGGAGTCG
>DMUE01000117.1 GCA_003476465.1 Microbacterium sp.
GTCGCCCCTGCACGGTTTCGACGTCGATCTGTCGGTGGCGGGCGAACTGGCCCCGACGATCGTCGGCCTTGCAGCGCTGGCCTCGGGCCCCTCGACGATCTCAGGCATCGGACACATCCGTCTCCACGAAACCGACCGCATCCGTGCCCTCGTCGACGGCATCAATGACCTCGGCGGCGACGCGAGCGAGTTGCCGGACGGCATCCGTGTCATACCGCGCCAACTGCACGGCGGCCTCTGGAAGTCCCGCCACGATCACCGGATGGCCACCACAGGCGCCCTTCTCGGTCTGGCGGTGCCGGGGATCGAGATCGATGATCTCGGCGTGACCGCGAAGACCCTCCCCCAATTCGAAGAGTTGTGGAACGCCATGCTCTCCGGAGCCGACCGGATCGGATGACTCCGCCGCGGAAGACATGACCGATCCGGAAGCGAACTGGTGGGAGCTCGGCGACGACGCCGACGAGGACGGGCCCGATGAGTCCGATGTCCGCATGCGCCCGAACCCGAAGGCCAACCGACCGCGCAGCAAGCGCCGCCCGGCGCACGAGTCCGCCCGGATCGGGCGGGTGACCGGCGTCGATCGCGGGCGATACTCGGTCCTGATCGACGAAGACGGCGACGACGAACACGGGGTATCGGCGGTGCGCGCGCGGGAGCTGCGCAAGCAGCCGATCGTGACGGGTGATCGCGCGAGGGTCGTCGGCGACGTCTCCGGGGAGGAAGGAACGCTCGGGCGGATCGTCGGGATCGAGGAGCGCACCACGCTGCTGCGCCGGTCCGCCGACGACACCGATCAGGTCGAGCGGATCATCGTCGCCAACGCCGACCAGATGCTGGTCGTCGTCGCGGCCGCCGACCCGGAGCCGCGCACACGCCTGGTGGACCGATACCTCGTCGCCGCTTTCGACGCCGGCGTGCGGCCGATGCTGGTCGTCACGAAGACCGACCTCGCCGACCCGAGCGGATTCCTGAGCCACTTCGACGGCCTCGACGTGCAGGTCTTCACGAGCGCGGAGGGCGAGGTGCCGATCGGTCGGATCGGGGCGCAACTCATCGGCCACTCCACCGTCTTCGTCGGGCACTCCGGGGTTGGCAAATCCACCCTGATCAACGCTCTCGTGCCGGACGCATTGCGCGCCACCGGGCAGGTGAACGAGGTCACCGGCCGCGGTCGCCATACCTCGTCGTCGACGGTTTCGCTGCGCTACGTAGGCGACGATGGCCGCGGCTGGGTCATCGACACCCCCGGCGTCCGATCCTTCGGGCTCGGCCACGTCAATCCCGACAACATCTTGCGGGCATTCACCGACCTCGACGAGATCGCCGCGGAGTGCCCGCGAGGGTGCACGCATCTTCCGGATGCCCCGGATTGCGCGATCGCCGAGGCCGTGGCGGAGGGCCGGCTCGGCCCCAGCGGCGCGGCACGCCTGGACTCGCTGCAGCGGCTCCTGATGACGTTCGGACGGGTCGCAGGACGCGAACGGCATCCTACGCTGGACGAATGAGCACTGCACACCTCGAACCCGGCTCCGCCGCCCCCGACTTCACCCTGCCCGATCAGGACGGCACCCCCGTCTCGCTCGCCTCGCTCCGGGGCAGGCGCGTCGTGCTGTTCTTCTTTCCGCGCGCAATGACCCCCGGATGCACGACGGAGGCATGCGACTTCCGCGACAGTCTGGGCCCTTTGCAGGCTGCGGGGTATGTCGTCCTCGGCGTCTCCCGCGACGACGCCGCGACGCTCCGCGAGTTCCGCGCGCGCGACGCCCTCACCTATGACCTGCTGAGCGACCCCGACCACTCGGTCCACGACGCGTACGGCGCCTGGGGTGAGAAGCAGAACTACGGCAAGACGACCGAGGGGGTCATCCGCGCGACGTTCATCCTGGATGAGGACGGGCGCGTTGCGCACGCGCTGTACAACGTCCAGGCAACCGGGCACGTCGCCCGGATCCGCAAGCTCGTCGGCATCGACGGCTGAGCTTCTCATTCGGCGGAGGGTGCGGCCGCCCGCGCAGCCGCGAAAACCACGACGAGCGTCACCACAGCGGGCACGGCGAGCGCCAGCGCCCCGAGAGGATGCGCGTAGACACCGGTGGCTGCGCCGAGCGCGACGGCGAGGATCAGCAGCTGCACGACGATCGCCCCGGAACGGCCCCAGCCCTGGCCCCGCAGAATCGCGATCGCGAACGCGAGCACACCGACCGCGGCGACGGCGGTCATGAGCACAAGCGCGAGGGCCGTGGAGATCTCGGCGCTCTCACCCGCGAGCAGGGAGAGAGCCATCCATCCGGCCAGGGCGGCGATACCGACCCCCTCGGCACCGACCAGGATCGCGGAGACCAGAGCTGCCCTCTTCGTATGCATTCCTTACCTCGCTGCCCTGTCCGGGTCCGGATTTTCGACGAAAACACCACGCCGTCGAGGAGACGCTCAGCATCCTGCCCGGAGTTCACCAAACCGACCCTTGATCGGACAGCGCCCCTGTGGGACGATAGTGAAAGCCGTGTGCTCCCACAGCGCCGTGGGGCGAGCATCAGCTCGCACTCACCAGGGTAGCGGACCCGAAACCGAACTCTGAGCACTCGCTCACACCCACCACGCAACAAGGAGCATCCGCATGGACTGGCGCGACAAGGCCGCATGCCTGACAGTCGATCCCGAACTGTTTTTCCCCGTCGGTAACACAGGACCCGCGGTCGACCAGATCGAGAAGGCGAAGGCCGTCTGCGCCCGCTGCACCGTCACTGAGATCTGCTTGCAGTACGCCCTGGAGTCCGGTCAGGACTCCGGGGTCTGGGGCGGCCTCTCGGAAGACGAGCGTCGCGCCCTCAAGCGGCGCGCCGCTCGCGCCCGCCGCGCCTCCTGACGCCCGTCGGACGCATCTCAGGACTTGGCGCGATCTATCCAGCGCATCGGAATATCGATCGTGACCACAGTCCCGCTGCCCATTATCGTCTGCCAGTCGATGGTGCCACCCAACTCACCCTGAATCAGGGTGCGCACGATCTGTGTTCCGAGGCCCCGGCCCACCTGACCCTCGGCCAGTCCCACGCCGCTGTCGCGAACACTCACCGTGAGCCGCGCTGACGTGCGCTTGGCCTCGATCTCGACCGTGCCCTCCCGGCCGGCAAGGCCGTGCTCGACGGCATTGGTGACCAGTTCGGTGAGGGCGAGCGCGAGGGGAGTCGCGTAGGCGCTCGGCAGCTTTCCGAACGTCCCGCTCGAACGGGTCTGCGCTCGCGTGCCGGCCCCGGCCGCGACCTCGGCGACGAGCTTGAGCACGCGGTCGAAGACCTCATCGAAGTCGACCGTCTGCGTGAGCCCCTCCGACAGGGTGTCGTGCACGACAGCTATCGCCGACACGCGGCGCATGGCCTGCGTGAGCGCTTCGCGCGCCTCCTCCGAATGGGTGCGCCGAGCTTGGATGCGCAGCAGCGATGCGACCGTCTGCAGGTTGTTCTTGACGCGNNCACGATGGCTCCCGAGCGCTCTCCATGTTCGCGCAGCGGAATGGCGCGCAACGACACGGTGACGCCCCGCGCGTCGATGTCTGCGCGCCAGGGGGCGCGACCGGTCACGACGAGCGGCAGGGATTCGTCGACCGTCTGCATCGCCGGCAGGATGCGGGTGGTCACCTCGCTCAGCGACTCGCCCTCGAGTTCGTCGTCGAAGCCGAGGCGCCCCCAGGCGGAAAGAGCATTGGGGCTCGCGAACGTCGTGGTGCCCTCGACATCCAGTCGGATCAAGCCGTCCGAGGCGCGTGGCGCCCCGCGCCGGGGGCCGGTCGGAGCGGAAAGGTCGGGAAAGTCACCATGCGCGATCATGCCGAACAGGTCATCCGCGCAATCATTGAACGTTATCTGCTGGCGACTGGGCGTCCGCGTTTCGCCGAGGTTGGTATGCCGGGTCAAGACGCCCAGCACGACCGGCGCGTGCCCTTCGCGGAGCGGGCCGCGAACGATCGGTACGGCGCGAACGCGCGTCGGGGTCTCTTCGAACCAGTCGGGCGAGGCGGAGTCGATGATGCGCACTCCCTGCGCCGCTTCCTGAACCTGCGTGCGCCACTGCGGGCGGACGAGGTCGCCGACGATGTCGCGGTAGAACAGCGTTGCAGCGCCCGAGGGGCGGGTGTGGGCGACGGCGATGAACGAGCCGTCGCGCGTGGGCACCCAGAAGACGATGTCGGCGAATGCGAGGTCCGCGAGCAGCTGACCGTCACCGGCGAGGCGATGAAGCCACTCGACGTCCTCCCCGCTCGAGAGGCCCTGGGCGGAAACGAGTTCGCTGAGGGTCGGCACCGCTCAAGCCTATGGCGTGAGCCGGTTCTCCCGCCGCTCGCGTCGGCGGAGCCGAGTGCGCGCCCGCGGCCTCCTCGGCCGGACGTCGGGCCGAACCTGCTGGCCGAGCACGGGCAGCAGAGTTTCGCCCACGAAGCGCCGAACAGCGCCGACCAGGGCAGAGCGGGGAGCGACCGCCGCGAGGGGTTGAGCGGCGAGAACCGCGGCATCGGTCGAGCGCTGATCCCATGGGAGGAAGGAGACGTCTCGGATTCCCGTGAACCGATCCAGGGTGCGTCGGATCTGGCCGCGCGCGTCCAGCCCGAGACCGCCCGGGCGCACGCGGTTGGCGATGACGAGAACGGGCGTGGCCCCCGCGACGGCCCGCACCTCGCTGTAACCGCGCACGAAGCGAGCGATGCCGACGGGATCCGCGGCGCACACCGCGACGATGACGTCCGCTGTTCGCAGGGCTGCAAGTGTCGCGGCGTTCCGTCGTGGGCCCTCGAGGTCGTGCATCACCTCTTCGTCCTGCTCCAGGGGTGCCGCGACATCCACAACGGTGTAGGCCGTCCACGCTCGCGCCGCCTCGAGGGTGCTCGTGACACGCTCCGCAGCCAGCTCTGGCCAGCGGCCGCGGCGATTGATGCCGCACAGCACATCGACCGTGACGTCGTCCGTGCGTACGGGTGAGGAGATGCGCCGGAGCTCACTCTGATCGAGGGCTCCGAGCCCCGCCTGCCGACAGGCTGCCGGGAACCCGGGCCCTTCGTCCGGCAGCCCCAGGCTCATGGCGAGCGAGGGTGCGTAGGAATCCGCATCGATCAGCGCCGCACTCGTTCCGCCACGCGCCAGTTCGAACGCAAGCAGGCTGGCGAGCGTCGATCGCCCGGGGGAGCCCTCCGGGCCCCACACCACGACGATCCGCCCCGTGTCGCTCGCAGGAGCGTCCGGCGGCACGGCTCGAAGATGACCGGCACTGCCCACCGTCGCGGCGATCGCGTCGGCACGTGCGGGCACGAGCGTGCCCGCGAGCCCGAATGCGTGCGCGACGCGTTCGCCATCCGGGTCCCCGGACAGCGGAACGATCCGGATGCCTCGCCTATCGCAGACCGAGACCAGGAGCGAACCGAGCGTCCGACGCTGCGCGGGAAGAACGAGCACATCGGCGTCGTCGAGCACCGAGAACGCCGCGGGCAGAGCCGATTCCTCGAGAACCGAGGGATCGATCACAGACACGACGACGATGCCGGCGCGTTCCAATCCGTCGGCCAACCGCTCTCCGCTCGACCCGGCGACGGCCACCAGAACCCGTGTCGTCATGCTCCACCTGCCGGAACAACGGAGAGCGCCGCCGAGGCCGCGACGGCGTGCAACACCGCAGCGACATCCGACCTCGGCACAACCAACTCGAGGGCCGGCCCCCGCGCCCCGAGAACACCCTCCGCGTCATGGATCGCGGCCACGGTGGCATCCGCGACCAGGATGGCGGGGGTGCCGAAGTCGCCGCCGTCGACGACGGGTGCCGCCCACAACTCCACGACGCCGCCGACCGCCACCGCGGACGGCACGGGCGACGCTGTCTGGACGACCACGGTCGTGACGCGGCGTGCGCTGCCCTCCTCGAGGGCGCCGGCGGGAACGAGTTCACCCGCCCCCACAGTGCGCGTCGCCACCGCTCCCGCAACAAGAGCCCCCGGCGCGAGGTAGGCGCTCTCGGCGGCCCCGAGGGCTGCGTCCACGACACGAAGATCGGCCGCGGTTATCTCATCGCCCGGAACGATCGTTCGAGCCGCGGCGAACACGGGGGTGGTGTGGCGGGCCGCCGAGACCGTGAACCAGACGCCGGCGACCGAGGCGATGATCAGCCCGATCCCGATGAAGAACCGCAGGTCAGTCCAGAATGCGCGCGACCGGCGCGGTACGTCGTCGAGAGCGGTCATCGGCGGTCCCCCTGGTTCGTGTCGCTCGCCCGAACGGGCGTTCGCACCATCGTTGCGGATAGCGCTCGGAAGGCCCGCTCGTTATCCACAGCCAAGCCGCGCCCCACGCATCCGCACGGGGTCCATAATGGGGACATGCCCGAGAGCTCCCCCGGCCCTCGCTACCTGGTTCCGTCGCAGGTGGCTGAGCTGTTGAGCATCTCGGTGGACGAGGTCATGGACCTGGTGCATGAGGGACGCCTCCGCGGCGCTCGGCTCGGCTCGCCCGCGAAGTGGCGCATCGAAGAGCAGAGCCTGCGAGACTACATCGACGATCAGGTCGAAGAAGCTCGGCAGATGCACCTGTGGAAGCAGTCACAGGCGGCAAGCTTTCCCGAGGTCTGGGGCACGGGCCAGGCACCGCGACCCGAGTAAGCGGGTACGGTCACAACAGAGCGGGAGATGCCCCGTCCTCGAGCACGATCCACGCCACGGCCGCGAACGGAACGAGCCGGAAGGCGCGCACCTCGGACGTCCTTCTGGGCATTCCCGGGTCGTGCACGGCCAGATCGAAGTGATCGCTACCGACCCGGTCGAGCGTGCCACTCTCCACCGCACCCCCGCGGTGGTGGACACGAAGGGCCGACCGGCGCCGCGCAAGGTCGCGCAGGACGAACCCCAGTGTCAACCGGTCGGTCAGACCCGTCCGTTCATGACGCGAATCCGGACGGGCGCTGTGCAGCAGACTCACCTCAGACATGGTGAGGGACGCGATGGCGTCCGTCCGGATGAGCGCGAGCGGGCCGCCGGAGGCGTCGAGCCGCAGCGCGGCGAAATCCGCGCCGGCCGCTTCGAACGTTCCGCGTACCGTCGAGCCGTCGGCCAGAGCGACCGCCGTGGTCTCCGCGGACTGTCCCGAGAGAGCGACCAGTCGATCACGAAGCCGCACACGGGAGAGCCGCAATCGCTCCGCCTCGCTGTCGAGCGCGGCCCGCTCGCTCTCCCACTCGGCCGCGAGCTGACCCTCGAGGTCTTCGAACAGCCGCTCCCAGCGCACACCAGGACCATAGGGGAAAAGTCTCGGAATGGTCACGGGTTATCCACAGTCGGCCAATCCCCAGCCAGGGCACCGGGCTGCTGTGTTCTACTGCAAGCTCAGCCCGGATCGCCGGAGAGCCCGGACCGCCGGAGAGATGGGGGACCTCATGAGCACACCTCCCCGCAGTGCCGTTCACGGCGCCGCCGCCACCCGCCGCGTGCGACCGGCCGACACGGATGAGTTCTTCGCGCCTCAACGCACCTCTTCGTCCGCCCTGCCCGACCCCGAGCCCCTCATCACCAATCTGGCGCGCGGAGTGATGGAGGTTTTCGCCGGTGTGCGCGAAGTGGATCAGCTGGCCCGGTGGTTCGCCGAGGACGCCTACCGCAAGCTGCTCACCCGCACCAATCTCGCGACCCGCGCACGGAATGCTCGTGGCGTACGCGCCTCGCGACCCGTGCTCGACATCCTGAGCGTGCGACACATGTCCCCGGCCGACGGCGTCGTGGAATCGGTCGTGGTTCTCGCCGGACCGCATCGCACACGGGCCATCGCCCTGCGCCTCGAAGGCACGGACGGGCGCTGGCGCGCGACCTCCCTCGCCCTGCTCTAGGGTACTGACCCCCGCCTCCGCCCAGAGGCACGTCGACGACAAGAGCTGCGTCTCGCCGAATCAGTCGGATGCTCGCCGGCGAGGGTTACTGACGATAGGACGACAGGAAGTTTCCCAGACGCTGGATCGCGTCGGCCAGGACCCGCGATTCGGGCAGGGTCACAACGCGCAAGTGGTCCGGGGTGGGCCAGTTGAACCCCGTCCCCTGCACGAGCAGCACCCGCTCAGCCACCAGGAAGTCGTAGACGAACTTCGCGTCGTCGCGAATCTCGTGCACCTCGGGGTCGAGCCGCGGGAACGCGTAGAGCGCACCGCGCGGGCGCACGCACGATACTCCGGGGATCGACTCCAGTCCTTCCCACGCGACATCCCGCTGCTCGTGCAGACGACCCGCCGGCGCTATCAGCGCATCGATCGACTGCACGCCGGAGAGCGCGGCCTGAACAGCATGCTGCGAGGGGACGTTCGGGCACAGACGGGTGGAGGCGAGCAGATTGATGCCCTCGAGGAATCCGGCCGCATGCCCCTTCGGCCCCGTGATCACAACCCACCCCGAACGGTAACCCGCGACCCGATAGGTCTTCGAGAGGCCGTTGAACGTCAGACAGAGCAGGTCCGGGGCGATCGTCGCCATCGAGATGTGCTGGGCGTCGTCGAACAGGATGCGGTCGTAGATCTCGTCGGCGAGCAGAAGCAGCGAATGCTCGCGCGCGATGTCGGCGATGCCTTCCAGGACTTCGCGGGTGTAGACGGCGCCGGTGGGGTTGTTCGGGTTGATCACGACGATCGCCTTGGTCTTCGGCGTGATCTTGGAGCGGATGTCTTCGAGGTCCGGCTGCCACTCCGCGTTCTCGTCGCATAGGTAGTGCACCGGGGTGCCGCCGGAAAGACTCGTCATCGCCGTCCACAGCGGGTAGTCGGGCGCGGGGATGAGGACCTCATCGCCCTCGTCGAGCAGCGCCTGCATCGTCATCGTGATGAGTTCGGACACGCCGTTGCCCAGGAAGACGTCGTCCGGGTCGACCCGGGGGAAGCCGGGCACCTCTTCGTAGCGGTACACGACGGCCTGGCGGGCGGACAGGATGCCCCGGCTCTCGCTGTATCCATGTGCCGTCGGCATCGCCGCGATCATGTCGCGGACGATCTGGTACCTGTCTCTTATACACATCTCCGAGCCCACGAGACAAGAGGCAATCTCGTATGCCGTCTTCTGCTTGAAAAAAAAAA
>DMUE01000197.1:0-1574 GCA_003476465.1 Microbacterium sp.
ACGCTCAGAGCCGCGGCGACCCGACGCTCTGAGTCGTTGCGCCGTCGTTACCTACCCTCGCCTACAATCGAGACACACCCCTTCGCGGGTGAGGGGGGGCCCGTGACTGATCTGATTTCTCCGCCGTCGAGCGTTGAGGACGAGTCGAGCGTCGACGACGACGCGACGCTGACCTCTGGGCCGCCCGTGGAGTGGATGCCCGCTCCGCCACCGAAGCGCCGCCGCTGGCCCCTGGCCCTCTGGATCGGCCTCCCGGTCTTGGCCCTCGCCGGCGTCGGCCTGTTCTTCGGGACGACGCTGATCGCGCCCGGCGTGACGATCTCCGGCATCCCGGTCGGAGGCCTCACCGCCACGGCTGCTGCCGAGAAGATCTCGCAGACGATCTCCGGCACGGGCGTAGACATCAGCGTGGCCGGCACGACGGCGACGATCACCGGTGCCGACATGGGCGCTTCTCTGCAAGAGAGGGAACTGGCAAACGCAGCCCTCGATACGCATCCGCTCTGGCAGGTGGGCGGGTGGTTCCCGGACCCCGACCCCGTCGCCCCGACGCTCGACCCGGCGCAGTCCGAAGCCGCGCTCGCGGCAGCCTTCGCCACGGAATGGGTCGACCCGGTCGACGCCTCGATCTCCTTCGACGCGGCCACGGCGTCCTATGTCGTCACACCGGCGGTGCCGGGCCGCGGGCTCGATCGACACACCATCGAGCAGGCCTACGAAGCGCGACTGCTCGACCCCTCGCTCTCCCCCGCTATCGAGGGTGAGCTGGTCGATCTCGAGGCGGGCATCACCACCACCGCCGCCACATCCCGTGTCGAGCAGTTGAATGCCATGATCGCGACCGCAGGCTTCTACGTCGGCGATGAGCGCACCGTACCCATCGCACCCGATGTGCTCGCCTCGTGGCTGACGCTGAGCCCCGATGCCGAGCGGGGCACCTTCGACATCACGGCGGACCGCGCGGCCATCCAGGCGATGGTCGACACCCTGCCCGCATCCGTCGACCGGGCACCCGTGAACGGCGTGGAGGTCGTCAACAAGGCCGGTACGGTGCTGCGCACGGAGCAGGCCGGGGCGGACGGGCGAGCTCTCGCCACGACGACCGGTATCGCCGCCGGCCTCGCGGCCCAGCTGGCCGCGGGCGACGCCGCCTACGCCCTCGAGGTCGCGGTGACTCCCGCCCAGACCGCGAGCGTGGTCCGTCTGCTCGAGGTCGATCTCTCCGAACAGCGGCTCTACGTCAAAGAGAACGACGTCGTGGTCGACAGCTGGCTGATCTCCAGTGGCGGTCCGGGTTGGGCGACGCGTCAGGGCAACTTCACCGTCAATGCCAAGGTACGCATGCAGGACATGGGCAACAGCGAGGTCGGATACCTCCAGCCCGACGTCGAGTGGGTGATGTACTTCAGCGGCGACCAGGCCTTCCACGCGGTGTATTGGCGCAACATCTGGGGGCGCCCGCTGAGCCACGGATGCGTCGGCATGCCGACCGCGCTCGCCAAGCAGATCTACCAGTGGGCGGACGTCGGAACGGATGTCTGGGTGCACGCTTAGGCGATACCACCCGAAACGAT